>JAGAQS010000308.1 GCA_017622635.1 Ruminococcus sp.
GAAAGAGGGTAAAAAAATGGTTTTCCCTCTTATTATAATATATACTCTATTATAACATATAACGGCTGAAAATGCAAGAGGTTTTGACGCTTAAAATGAAGAAAAAAAGCACGTTTTTCATATTGTTTTTCAACATCTTGTGGAAAACTTTGTTGAATAGACAGCAGATATTCACGGTTTTGAAAATATTAAGAAAAATGAATTTCCGAAAAAAATGTTTTCAACAGTTTCAACCGTGACATTGTGGAGAAGTTCACGTAAAAAAACGGTTTCAGAGTGTGAAAAATTATAATTTATGCCATAAATGACACAGGAGGATTTATTATTTATTGGTAAAAAAATATGAAAATATCCGAAATCAGAAAAAATTTTCTCAAATTGCTTGACAGGACTGTTTTTTTGTTATATAATAAACAAGTGTAATGCGGTGTAAGCCTGTATTACTTTATTTCGCTAATCAGGACAACCTGAGTTGTTCCTATATACAATTTCGCAGAGAGGAGGAACTGAATATGAAAAGAACATATCAGCCTAAAAAGCTCCACAGAAAGAAGGAGCATGGCTTCATGAAGAGAATGGCTACTAAGAACGGCAGAAAGGTTTTAGCTCGTAGAAGAACTAAGGGCAGAGCAAGATTAACTCACTGACGAGGCTGACCACAAAATATATTTTTGTGGTCTTTTTTGTTAAATGTCCTGTTTTCTATCACCGGGACGGCTTTCCCTGTCCCGCTTTTAAAGGTATTATTATGCTTTATACGGAAATTCTTAACGATAACAGAGATTTTTTGGCACTTTACAGAAAAGGAAAGTTTGTCTCATCAAAATATTCGGTGATATATGTGAAGCCAAACGGCAGACCTTTTAACCGTTTCGGTATTACAGCAGGAAAAAAAGTCGGAAATGCCGTTTGCAGAAACAGAGCAAAAAGACTTATAAGGCTTGCATACAGAAATGTTGAGATAAAGCTTCCTGTCGGTATGGATATTGTGATTGTCGCAAGAAGTCCGATATGCTGTATAAAATCTCAGGAATATTGCAGGTATATGGAAAAATACGGTGTTCCCGAAATCATAGGAATGTATGAAAAATTTTTTTCGGATAAACAAAAGACATGAAATTTATTCTTATTGCTCTGGTTAAATTCTACAGGAGGTTTATTTCTCCGCTTTTTCCGCCGTGCTGTAAGTATTACCCCACGTGCAGTACATACGCACTGACAGCCGTTGAACGCTTCGGGGCTTTCAGGGGTTCGCTTCTTGCAATATGGAGAATACTCCGCTGTAATCCGTGGTCTATGGGCGGTATTGACCATGTTCCCGAAAAATTCACTTTCAGGGTGAAGAAATATGATTTTTCCTGCGGAGAATACTGCTGTATGCCGCACGATGATGATGACGACGACAACAAAAATTGAGAGGTATTGAAATTGAATTCACTTTACGACATTATCGGCGTACCCTTCGGGTATCTGATGTATCTGATTTATTCCCTTTGCCACAATTATGCTTTTGCGATTATTATTTTTACGGTCGTTACAAAGCTTCTGCTTTTCCCCGTAAACTATCATACTCAGAAAAGTTCGGCACGTATGCAGTTGCTCAATCCGAAAATGGAAAAACTGCGTAAAAGCTTCGCAAGCAATCCTCAGAGACTTCAGGAAGAACAACAGAAACTCTATCAGCAGGAGGGTATAAACCCGATGGGTTCGTGTCTGCCTGCATTTGTACAGATGTTCCTGCTTTTCGGCGTAATCGACGTTGTTTACAAACCGATTACCCACATTCTCCATATATCAAAAAACATAAGACAGGCTGCTTTCAATATAGCCATACAGCTTGACGGAAGCAGTGCATATGATTTCAAGTCACTCAGGAGTGAACTTGTAACCATGGAACAGCTTAACAAGCACGCCGAAAAATTCAGCGGTCTTGCCGAAAATTTTGCAAGCAGAGTCAATGAATTTAACGAACACTATACAATTTTCGGTGCAAATCTCGGAAAAATCCCTGAGCTTCACCCTGAAACATGGAATATAGAAGCTGTAATACTGTTCTGTATCCCGTTTCTGGCAGGTCTTGCACAGCTTGCACAGTCCATTTACAGTCAGGTATACCAGAAGAAACACAATCCCGATATGCCAAACGGTGGCTGTATGGCGGTTATGATGTATCTCATGCCTGTTCTTTCGGTAGTGTGGGCTTTTGCACTTCCCGCCGGTATAGGATTCTATTGGATTTGGTCATCTTTTTTCTCACTGCTTATAAATTTCGGTCTTAACCAGTATTTCACACCCGAACGTACTGAAAGAATAAACGAGAAAGAAAAGGAAAAGGCAAGGATATATGCCGAAAAACACCCTGAAAAGAAAACTTTCATGCAGAGAATGCTTGAACAGCAGGCTGCACTTGAACAACAGCAGAACGGCGGTTCGTCATCGAGCGGAAACAAAGTCTCACGTTCCGAAATGAACAGGCAGAACCGTGACAAAATAAAAGAAGCACGTAAACGTATGGCTGAAAAATACGGCGAAGAATACGATGAAAACGATGACGGAGAAGATTAATTCCGTCAGGGAGGTATTAAAATGACAGAAATTTTTACAGCTAAAACTGTTGAGGAGGCAAAGAAACTTGCTGCCGCAAAGTTTGGCAAGAATATTAAAAGCATTAAGTTTGAAGTAATTGAAGAACCAAGGAAAGGCATTCTCGGTATAGGTGCAAAGGACGCAAAGGTTAAGGCTGTCTATATTGAAAAAACCGTTGCAGAAGTCAGAAAGGAAGTAAAGACGGAAACTGTAAAGGAAACATCACCTGAAGTAAAAGAGGCAAAACCCGAAACTGTTGAAACAAAATCTGAAGTAAAAATCGTGGAAGAAGAAAAACAGGCTTTAAATGCCCCTGAAACGCCCGCCGAGTCAGAGGAATGTAATTACACTACCCAACCCTCTGAAACGCCTGAAAATGCAACTGAGACCCCGACAGAGCCGTCTGTTGACAATGTTGAAAAAAAGACTGTCGAAAATACAGTGGAAAATGACGATGATTATTCCGTTGACAATTTCACCCTCATAGAAGACGGGTCACTTATGAACCCCAAAGTAAAACTTGCACTTGATTATATAACAAGTATTCTGAGGGCAATTGACATTGATGCACAGTTCAGTGTGTACCAGAATGAAACAGGTGCATTGATAAACATTGAGAGCAATAACAACGGTACTATCATAGGCAGACGTGGTGAAACTCTCGATTCAATACAGTACCTTTGCTCCATTATCGCAAACAAGGGTGACAAGGACTATTTCCGTATTACCATTGACTGTCTCGGATACCGCAGTAAGAGAAAGGAAACTCTTGAACAGCTTGCCGCAAAGGTTGCAAAATCGGTACTGCGTACAGGTCGTTCACAGCCCCTTGAACCCATGAACCCGTATGAAAGACGTGTTATCCATTCAGCTATATCGGCTATTGACGGTGTTTCCTCACGTTCGGTAGGTGAAGAACCCTACAGAAAGATTATTATTTCTTCAAACAATCCGAAAAATAATAACAACAGAAGACGTGACCGCCGTGACGGTAAGAAAAATGACAGAAGAAACAACCGTCCGAAAAATCACGACAACAATAATTTCGAGAGAAAAAAAGTAGACCTCTCAACAAGCTTTGAAAAGGATTACAAGCGTCCGAAGCCGGAGGACGCTATTGAGGGCGGTCTCTACGGTAAAATAGAACTTTGATTTTTTTACGGGATTCCGCAGGTACGGAGTCCCTATACAGATTTTTTCAACGGCAAAACTGCCGTTGTTTTTTTAGGGGTGATTTTTTTGTCAACTATTGCTGCTGTTTCAACTCCGAATGCTCCCGGAGGAATAGCCGTTATAAGAATTTCGGGAAAAGATGCACTTGACGTTGCGGACAGGATTTTTAAACCAGCAGGAAACAGGCGTGTGCAGGATATGGAGGGTTATACCTGTGCCTACGGTATCGCCTACGACAACGGTGAACGCATTGACGACTGTATACTTACCGTTTTCCGTGAACCCCACAGCTATACAGGTGAAAACATAGCCGAAATATCATGTCACGGCGGTCTGTATGTTACCAAGCGGATTCTGCGTACCGCACTGAAAAACGGTGCTGTAAACGCCGAAGCGGGTGAGTTTACAAAGAGAGCATACCTCAACGGAAAACTTGATTTGACGCAGGCAGAGGCGGTTATGGACATTATTTCCGCCAAAGGTGAACGTGAGCTTAAAATGGCTGAAAACCTGCGTGAAGGTGTGGCTTTCAAAAAGGCGAAATCCTGTTCCGACAAGCTTATGAAAATTCTCGGCGACCTTGCCGCATGGGCAGACTATCCGGAGGAGGATATTCCCGAAGTTAAGCCCGAAAATTTATGTGACGGACTTGAAGAAGTACAAAAAGAGCTTTTTTCTCTTATCGAGAATTATGACTGCGGAAGAATACTGCGTGAGGGTATTTCAACCGCTATTGTAGGCAGACCAAATGTCGGCAAATCAACGCTTTTCAACTGTCTCAGCGGTTGTGAAAGAAGTATTGTGACCGATATTGCAGGCACTACACGTGACGTTGTTGAAGAATCCGTCAGACTGGGTGATATTACACTGCGTCTTGCCGATACCGCAGGAATACGTGAAACCGATGACGTTATCGAAGAAATCGGCGTTGACATTGCCGAAAAACTTATTGATTCGTCGGAACTGGTTATTGCGGTTTTTGACGGAAACTGTCCGCTCACGGAGGACGATTTAAATTTAATTAAAAGACTTAATAATAAAAAATGTATTGCTGTAATCAATAAAAGTGACCTCGGAATATGTACCGACATTGCTGAAATTCAAAAATATATTCAACAGATTGTATATTTATCGGCAAAGGAAAACGACGGAATCGAACGGCTTCAGTCTGCCGTTGAGTTGATTTTTGAAATGAATGAAAACTCTTTTTCATCGGCTGTTGCTTCAAATGAACGTCAGAAACAATGCATTGATTCTGCTCTTATGTACATTGAATCTGCTGTTTCCGCACTGAAAAACGGTGAATTTCTTGATGCTGTAAACGTTCTTATTGATGAGGCAGAACAGAGTTTACTCAGTTTAACGGGTGAAAAAATTACAGATGCAGTTGTTGACGAGGTTTTTTCAAGATTCTGCGTCGGAAAATAATGTTCCACGTGGAACATTCTGGAGGTGGCTATTATGTCATATAAAATGGGAAGTTTTGATGTTGCTGTAGTCGGGGCAGGTCATGCAGGGGTGGAAGCTGCCCTTGCGTCCGCAAGACTGGGCTGTAAGACCGTTATGTTTACAATATCTCTTGACCAGATTGCAAATATGCCCTGTAATCCGTCAATCGGAGGCACTGCAAAGGGACATCTTGTAAGGGAAATTGATGCTCTTGGCGGTGAAATGGGAAAAGGTGCAGACAAGTGTTTTATTCAGAGCCGTATGCTTAACCGTGGCAAAGGTCCTGCCGTACACAGTCTGAGGGTACAGGCAGACCGTGTGATGTATCATGACTATATGAAGAACGTCTGTGAAAAACAGCGTAATCTTTATGTGAAACAGGCTGAAATAGCTGAAATCGTTGTTGAGGACGGAAAAATCACAGGTGTTGTTACGTCACTCGGTGCTGAATATGAAGTAAAAGCCGTAATAATCGCTACGGGAACGTACCTGAAAGGTAAAATTCATATAGGTGAAGTGTCCTACGAGAGCGGTCCTGATTCGGCACTGCCAAGCAAGTACCTTTCACAGAGTCTTATTGAAAACGGCGTTGAACTCCGTCGTTTCAAGACAGGTACACCGTGCCGTGTGAATAAGAGAAGTATAAATTTTGATATTATGGAACGTCAGGACGGCGACGAAAAAATAGTACCGTTTTCCTTTGAAACTCCTGCTGATAATCTTGAAAATAAGGTCAGCTGTTATGTGACTTATACAAATAGTAAAACACATGAAGTCATTCTTGCAAACCTTGACAGGTCACCTCTTTACTCCGGAAGAATCGAGGGGGTAGGTCCGAGATACTGTCCGTCTATCGAGGACAAAATAGTACGTTTTTCAGACAAGCCGAGACATCAGCTTTTTGTTGAACCTATGGGACTTTCAACGGAAGAATATTATTTACAGGGTATGTCGTCGTCACTTCCCGAGGACGTTCAGCTTGCTTTTCTCCGTACAATCGACGGTCTGGAGGACGTTGAAATTATGCGTCCTGCATATGCGATTGAGTACGACTGTTGCGACCCGACACAGCTTTCAGGTACGCTTGAATTTAAAAAGATAAGCGGTCTGTACGGTGCGGGACAGTTTAACGGAAGTTCAGGATACGAGGAAGCGGCGGCACAGGGAATAGTTGCAGGAATAAATGCCGCTCTTAAAATAAAGAAACGTGAGCCTATGATTCTTGACCGTGCAAGTTCGTATATAGGAACGCTCGTTGACGACCTTGTGACGAAAGGCTGTTCAGACCCCTACCGTATGATGACTTCAAGAAGTGAGTACAGACTTATTCTCCGTCAGGACAATGCCGACCAGCGTTTAACACCGATTGGCTACAAAATCGGGCTTATCAGTGAGGCAAGATATAATAAGCTTAACGAAAAAATCAGTATTGTCGAGGAAGAAATGAAGCGTGTAAAAAGTTTGAATGTTGCACCGAGTGAAAGTCTTAACAATTTCCTTGATAAAATGGGTACTGCTCCGATTTCGACAGGTTGTAAACTTGCCGATTTGATACGTCGTCCACAGCTGAATTACAGTATTCTTGCACCTTTTGACAATGAACGTCCACAGCTTTCGGACGAAATCGCCGAACAGGTTGAATTGCAGATAAAGTACGAGGGTTATATATCAAAACAAATGGCACAGATTGAACAGATGAGAAAGTACGAATCAAAAAAACTGCCCGAAAATACCGATTATAATACGGTGCATGGTTTAAGGCTGGAGGCAGTCGAAAAACTTAACAAAATTCAGCCTGCATCTATCGGACAGGCTTCGAGAATTTCGGGTGTTTCACCTGCCGACATATCGTTAATTACTGTATGGTTACAGCACGAAACGGGGGATAACAATGCTTCCTGAATATGATTTCTGTGCGTCGGCTTTTCAACATTTCGACGTTGAATTGTCGAAAACTCTTTACGAAAAACTTGATATCTATGCGGAATTTCTTGTTGAGTACAATAAAAACGTAAACCTTACGGCAATAACCGACCCCGAAGAAATTCTGTACAAGCATTTTATTGACAGTATTCTTCTTGCAAAATATGCGGATATTCCTGAAAATGCCTTTCTTATTGACGTGGGAACGGGTGCAGGTTTTCCGTCTGTACCGCTTAAACTTTTCCGTCCCGACATTAATATAACACTTCTTGACAGTCTCAACAAACGTATAACTTTTTTACAGCTTCTTTGTGAAAAACTCGGAATCAGTGCGGAATCTATTCACGAACGTGCCGAAATTGCCGGAAAAATGCCTGAGTACAGGGAAAAATTTGACGTATCATGTGCAAGGGCAGTGGCTAATATGGCAGTTTTAAGTGAAATGTGCCTGCCGTTTGTAAAGACGGGCGGTATTTTCACAGCCATGAAAGGTCCTAACGAAGATATTTCCGCAGGAAACAATGCCGTTAAGATTCTCGGCGGAGTGATTGAAAAACAGTCCGAATATGACATTGCAGGAGAGGGACGCAAAGTAATAGTTGTAAAAAAAATATCGCAGACTCCGACAAAATATCCGAGAAACAGCAGTCAAATTAAGAAAAAATCCTTGTAATTTTAATATATCGTGTCGTAAAAACCGTTGATTTAAAGAAAATCGGCGGTTTTTTTGTGTAGTAATTATTTCCCGCAAGTGATAGAATTGATTTACAGGGAAGATATTCCCGAGTAATTATGTGAGGAAAAGAAAATGGCAGGATTTTTAAATTTTACTAAAGAAAAACTCGTAAATAAAGTAATCGAAATTGACGTTGACATGATTATTCCCAATCCCAACCAGCCAAGGACAGAATTTCAGGATTCCGAAATTTCCACTCTGGCAGAATCAATATTACAGAATGGTATTTTACAGCCTCTTTCAGTGAGAAGATGCGGAGATGTCTTTGAACTGATTGCAGGTGAAAGACGGCTGAGAGCCGCAAAAATGTGCGGACTGACTGCCGTTCCGTGCATTGTTCACGAAATCAATGACAGAAATTCTGCCATTCTTGCACTGGTGGAAAATATTCAGAGACAGGATTTATCATTTTTTGACGAGGCTTCGGCAATTGAAAAACTTATTACATATTATGGTATGACTCAGGAGGACGCAGCCGCAAAACTCGGTAAGGCACAGAGTACCATTGCAAATAAACTACGTCTTTTACGTCTTACCGCTGAGGAAAGGGAACTGATTGTAAAATTCGGTCTTACGGAACGTCATGCAAGGGCATTGCTTAAACTTGCAAGTCCTGCCGACAGACTGGAAGTACTTGAAAAGATAGTCAAGAATAATCTTAATGTTGAACGCACGGAACATATGATTGAGGAGTATATGGGAAGTCAGAGGGAAAAGGCGAGTTATAAGAAAAGGTCAAAGGTTTTTCAGAACGTGAAAATGTTTGTGAATACGATAAACAAAGCGGTTGAAACAATGCAGTCCGCAGGTATAAAGGCAGATGCGAAAAAAATTCAGAATGAAGAATATATAGAATACCGTGTGCGTATTCCGATTCAGAAAACAAAGTGATTTAAACTGTTCCACGTGAAACATTTTTGCGTGGAACTTTTTTTCTTCAATTGTTCCACGTGGAACATAATTATTGAAAATATCTATTTACAAAACGTTTTAAAAGTGATATAATATTAAATATAAAAAAACGAAAGGAAGAATCCTATGAGCAAAATAATTGCGGTGGCAAATCAGAAAGGCGGAGTCGGAAAGTCAACCACTGCCGTCAATCTTGCTGCTTATCTTGGTTCAAGAGGTTTTAACGTTCTTTGTATTGACTCTGACCCGCAGGGAAACACGACTACTGCTTTCGGAGTTAAAAAGAAGTCAGTAAGTGCTTCAACATATGATGTCCTCACGGGTAAAATACGTATTCAGGACGCTGTGGTTGAAACCGAGTTCAGTAATGTTTCAATAGTTCCTGCGACCGAATCACTTGCAGGCTGTGAAATTGAGCTTATAAATTATGAAAACAGAATGAAACGTCTTAAAATGCAGGTTCTGACTTGCCGTGAAGATTATGACTACATATTTATTGACTGTCCCCCTGCTTTGGGTCTTGTTACTATCAACGCACTTGTTGCCTGTGATACGATAATTGTTCCGATGCTTGCAGAATTTTTTGCACTTGAGGGACTGTCTCAGCTTGTAAATACAATAAAAATAGTAAAGACAAATTATAATTCTTCACTTGATATTGAGGGCATTGTTTTCACTATGTTTGACGGCAGACTTAACGTTTCAAATGATGTTGTAAAAGAAGTTGAGAAATATTTTCCGGGAAAGGTTTTCAAGACTAAAATTCCGAGAAATGTACGTCTTTCGGAAGCTCCCAGCCACGGCAAGCCTGTTATGTATTATGACAGGTCGTCAAAGGGTGCTGACGCTTACGAACTTCTCGGACACGAACTTCTCGGTGAACCGCTTGAACTTCCCAAAAAAAAACGCAGAGGAATTTTTTCTTTCAAAAAATAAACATGAAAGGAGTTTAAGCTATGGCTATTGGTGGTCTGGGGGCAGGTCTTGACAGCCTTTTCAGTGACAACACAAGTGAAGTGCAGGTAAAGAAAACACTCCGCACTTCCGAAATTGAGCCTAACCGTGAACAGCCACGAAAGAAATTCAGTGACGAGGCTATAACTTCACTTGCCGACTCTATCCGTGAACATGGTATGTTACAGCCTATTCTTGTACGTCCTCTTTCGACAGGCGGTTATCAGATTGTCGCAGGTGAACGCAGGTGGCGTGCGGCGAGAATGTTGGGACTTGACGAAGTTCCTGTTAATATTCGTGAACTGTCCGATTCTGAGGCAATGCAGATTGCAATTATTGAGAATCTGCAACGTGAAAATCTCAATCCCGTTGAAGAAGCAAACGGTTACAACGAACTTATTGAAAAATACGGAATGACACAGGATAAAGTGGCGAAGATGGTCGGTCGTTCACGTTCTTCTGTTGCAAATGCGATACGCATACTCACGCTTCCCGAATCTGTACTTGATATGCTTGAAAAGGGCAGTCTGTCGGTAGGTCACGCAAAGGCACTGCTCGGATTTGAGGACAGGGAACTTTTGATAAGTATTGCCGAAAAAGCTTCAGACGGCGGTATGACTGTAAGACAGGTTGAAAATGCCGTTAAAAAATCCGAAGAAAGCGTAACCGATAAATCTGCGGACAGGCACATTGACAATTACTTTGTTGAAATGGAAATTTCACTGAATGAAAAACTCGGACGCAGAGTAAAAGTGGATTACGGTAAAAACAAGGGTACGCTTATACTTGAATTTTACGATAAAAACGATTTGGCAGAAATAGCTGAAAAACTCGCAAGAGATGAATAAAAGGAGAATGTAAAAAAATGCTTGATATGAAATTTGTCCGTACCAATCCGGAACTGGTAAAGGAGAATATAAGAAAGAAGTTTCAGGACAAGAAACTTGAACTTGTGGACAAGGTTATTGAACTTGACGAACAGTGCAGAAAGGCTAAGAGTGAGGGCGACGAACTCCGCAATGTAAAAAACAAAAAGAGCAAGGAGTTCGGCAAGTTCAACGGTATGCTGAAAAAGGCTGAGGACGACAAGGTAAAAGCTGAAGCAGAAGAAAACATTGCAAGAATTACAGTGGAAGTAAAAGAGATTGATGAAAGAATTGAAAAGCTTGAAAAACTTGAATCTGAACTCAATGAGGAAATCCGCAAAATCATGCTTGTTATTCCGAACATCATTGACGAAAGTGTACCGATTGGCAAGGACGACAGCGAAAACGTTGAAGTCGAAAGATTCGGTGAACCTTTTGTACCTGATTTTGAAGTACCATACCATGTTGACATAATGGAAAAGCTGAACGGCATTGACCTTGACAGTGCAAGAGACAAGACAAGTGGTAACGGTTTTTACTATCTCTGCGGAGATATTGCACAGTTACAGTCGTGCATATTGTCTTACGCAAGGGATTTTATGATTGACAAGGGATTCACTTATTGTATTCCTCCTTTCATGATTAGAAGCAGTGTTGTAACGGGTGTAATGAGTTTTGAGGAAATGGAAGGCATGATGTACAAGATTGAGGGTGAGGACTTGTATTTGATAGGTACAAGTGAACACTCAATGATTGGCAGATTCATGGATACCATCACGCCGGAGGAAGAACTCCCGAAAACCCTTACAAGTTATTCACCGTGTTTCCGTAAGGAAGTAGGTGCTCACGGTCTTGAGGAAAGAGGCGTTTACAGAATACACCAGTTTGAAAAACAGGAAATGATTGTTGTATGCAAACCCGAAGAAAGCATGGAATGGTTTCATAAACTCTATGGATATACAGTTGAATTTTTCCGCACACTTGATATTCCTGTCCGTACACTTGAATGTTGTTCGGGTGACTTGGCTGATTTAAAGGTAAAGAGTATTGACGTTGAGGCGTGGTCACCGAGACAGAAGAAATATTTTGAAGTCGGAAGCTGTTCAAATCTCGGTGACGCACAGGCTCGCCGTCTCGGAATAAGAGTAAAGACTGCTGACAAGAAAAAGTATTTTGCACACACTCTCAATAATACGGTTGTCGCACCACCGAGAATGTTAATAGCATTTCTTGAAAACAATCTCAATGAGGACGGTAGTATAAGAATCCCCGAAGCTCTCAAACCTTATATGCGTAAGGACGTTATAGCAGTTCCCGTTAAAAAGTAAAAACAGCTTATTCGTCGATACCGTTCTTTTTGTCGACATCTTTGGCGACGGTGCATAGACACATTGCAAAAACGCCTACAGTACCGCCGAACATAGAGCCGAGCAGAAAATTAAGCATAATAAATCACCTCATTATATATTATGTGAAAATTTGTGTCATGTAAACAAAAAAAGTCCCGAATATTTTCGGGACTTAAGGGTGTGTCTATAATGTTCAGCAAGCACTCATGACGGCTATGTAGAGGATACTGCCATCACGCATATAGTCAGGCATAGCCCAAAGTTGAGAGCGGTTGAATTATAGGCGATGATGATATATAATTACAGTTAAGGACAAGTATTCGGCTTGCTCGTGAAAATTGGAATTTGAAAGTGAGGTGTAGAATATGAAAGATAAGAAAGAACGTTGGAGAATCATTGTTGCAATTATATCAGTATTATTTATAGTCTTTATGTGGGTAAAAAATGACATTGGTGATGTTTACAGCACAATGCCCAAAGAACAAATAACTCCATTTATTGTAACAACTGTTGTAGTAACATTAGTTAAAGTTGGTGTAATTGCTTTAGTAGTATTTCTGATAAAATTGATTGTAAGTAAAATAAAACACACAGATAAATAAGATAACCGCAAATTCCAATTTTTCTTAGTAATTACATATGCCCTTACGGCGAGGAGAATGTTCTCCTTGCCGATTTTTATTCAAGATGAAGTCCCGAAAACATTCGGGACTTGATTTTTTTATTTCAGCATTTCAAGTATGCTGTTTTTCGGGATTACTCCTACTGACTGGTTCTGGATAACACCGTCTTTTACAACGACAAGAAGCGGTATACTTTCCACTCTGAATGCCCTTGAAAGTTCGGGTTGTTCGTCAACGTTTACTTTTCCTACTTTTACATGACCGTCAAGGTCTTTTGCAATTTCCGAAACGACAGGTGAAAGCATCATGCACGGGCCGCACCAGCCTGCCCAGAAGTCAAGCAGAACAGTGCCTTTGTAGTTGCGTACCTCTGCGTCAAAATTTTCCTTTGTGATAACGATTTCCATTTTTATTCCTCCTTGGATTTATAGTAGAGCATACAGTGACAGAAACCCTCAAAATCGGGGTCGGCAATCTGGTCACGAAATTCCTTACACATACATTTGTTTTCGGGTGTGCGTTGGATTCGGCACGGACAGTAACCGTCTTTCTGTTTCAGTCCCTCCTTGATTCTTGCGACAACTTCCTTGTCGGGATTCAGTGTAATTTTCATAGTGCCCTCCTTTTTTATATTATTATAACTGTAAAACAGTTTTTCATACGGATTATTCTGAAAGTTCGTCAGCCATTGCCTCAATCTGCGTTATATTTTCGGGCTTTACGGCAGACTTGATAGTCACTGTATTTTCAAGCCATGTGATATCTTTTGACTTCGCAAACATTTCTTTCATTACTTTTCCTGCGGTAACAGCCCATGAACCGTTTTCAATTATTCCTATTGTGCGGTTCTGGTAGTTACGTTCGGTGAGTTCGTGAATAAAACGTTTCATGAACGGGAAAACGTCGGCGTTATATGTAGTGGAGGCAAGGACAAGTTTTCCATATCTGAAAGCGTCTTCAACTGCCTCTGCCATGTCCTCACGTGCAAGGTCACACATGACAACTTTCGGACATTTTTTCTCTCTGAGTCTGTCGGCAAGAATTTCACAGGCTTTTTTCGTATTGCCGTAAACGGAAGTGTATGCAATCATCACGCCCTCCGATTCAACACTGTAAGACGACCATGTAGAATAAAGACCTATATAATAATCAAGATTTTCGGTAAGCACAGGACCGTGCAACGCACATATAGTCTGAATGTCAAGGGCGGACACTTTTTTCAGAACGTTTCTTACCTGCAAGCCGTATTTTCCGACTATTCCGAAATAATATCTTCTTGCTTCACAAGCCCAGTCTTCATCAACGTCCAACGCTCCGAACTTTCCGAAAGCGTCAGCCGAGAAAAGAACCTTGTCCGTACTGTCGTAAGTGAACATTACTTCAGGCCAGTGAACCATCGGGGCAAATATAAAAGAAAGCTGATGTTTGCCGAGTGAAAGGGTATCATTTTCCTTTATGACAAGCTTGTTGACGGAATCGGTGTTTTCAAAGAAATTTGACATCATGTTGAAAGTCTTTGCGTTTCCGACAATTACGGCTTCGGGATAGGCTTTCACAAAGTTCATGATATTTGCGGAATGGTCAGGCTCCATGTGCTGAACTATGAGATAGTCGGGAGTTTTGCCGTTGAGGGCATTTTTCAGGTTGTCCAGCCATTCGCCCGAAAAATCAGCGTCAACGGTATCCATAACGGCAATTTTTTCGTCCATGATTAAATATGAATTGTAAGCCATGCCGTTTGGTACATCATACTGACCTTCAAACAGGTCAATTTTATGGTCATTCACACCGACATAAAAAATATCTTCTGTTATTTTCATTATCGCAACCTCTTTTCCAAAAAATATATTATAATTATAGCATATATTTCGCAGTAATGAAAGGGGTATGTGTGAATTTTTTTATGTATTATTATTAAATAATGCAGAAATTATATTTTTTATGTTACTTTTTCACAAAAAATCATTGATATATTAATGTTCCACGTGGAACAAACAGAAGTGCGGAAAGTCTTTTTTTTCCGAAATATCGTCATATATGAATATTGTTTATAATGCGGTCAAGTATATATAAAGCTGAAAATCCGGCAAACGTTATTTTTCACAAATTACATTTGAATAATTTGTCTGAATCGCTAAAATAAGCTGAAAATTGACATTTTACACTGTTATATATTGACAAATCAGTTGACGGATTGTATAATATTATTATAAGTGCAGTTATACGTAAAAAGCCTTTTTTTCGGTGTATTACTGTTTTTTTCTGCACTGAAAAAGAATATATTAAAAGAAGGAGATTTGTTTATGAATCTTAATGGACTGTCTGCAAAAGAGGTTGAAGAAAGCCGTAAAAAACACGGTACAAATGACCTGACACAAATTCCGCCCGACCCACTTTGGAAAAAAATTCTTGAGGGTTTCAAAGACCCGATGATTATGATTCTGATTGTGGCATTGATAGTACAGGTGGTACTTGTCTGTATGGGACAAGCCGAATGGTTTGAACCCGTCGGCGTTCTGATTGCAATTCTCATTGCAAACGGTGTTTCGTCAATCAGTGAGTATAAACAGGAAAACAAGGCTTCCGCTCTAAAAGAGGAGGAAGAAGCAAAGGAGACCGCAAAGGTTATCCGTGACGGAAAACTTTCGGAAATTCATGTAAGTGAAGTTGTTGTCGGAGACATTATTTATCTTCAGGCAGGTGACAAAATCGCCGCCGACGGTGAAATAGTCGAGGGCGAAGTAAAGGTTGACCAGGCTGCACTTAACGGTGAGACCGAAGAAGCCGAAAAGCGTCCTGTCAATTCGGGCGAAAGCTATGATATAAAAGACCTGCTGAACAAACACTATGCTTACCGTGGTACTGTTGTATGTGGCGGTGAAGCTCACATGGAAGTTAAAGTTGTAGGCGACAAGACGTTATTCGGTGAACTTGCACTTGAAGTACAGGAAGACCAGCGTGCAACACCTTTACAGGTAAAGCTTGCAAAACTTGCAAAACAGATTTCTACTTTCGGTTACATTGGTGCTATTGCCATTATTATATGTACGATATTACAGACAGTTATCGGCGGAGGAGCTCCCGATTCTGCTATTGGTTGGGTTAAACTTGTAATGAACGCCATTACAGTGGCAGTTACAATTATAGTCTGTGCAGTTCCTGAGGGGCTGCCGATGCTTACTTCAATACTTCTTTCATTCCAGAGTCTTAAAATGTCGAAAGATAACGTACTTGTCAGAAAGATAAACGGTCTTGAAACGGCAGGAAGTCTCAGTCTGCTTTACAGTGATAAAACAGGTACTATTACAGAGGGTAAGCTTTCAGTAGTTGAGTTTATCACAGGTGACATTAAAAAATTCAGCAAACTTTCGGATACATCTGCAAAGTTTTTTGATGATATTGTAATTGGTGCAGGTGTAAACAACAGTGCGGCAGCAAGTGACGGAAACGTTATCGGCGGTAACAGTACTGACCGTGCATTGATGCATTTCATTATGGACGCAAAGGCAGAAAACAAAATCAACAAGGACGAAGCTGTAAAATTCAGTCCGTTCGATTCAACAAAGAAGATGTCAAGTGTAACTGTTTCAAGGAACGGTAAAAACTGTACTTATGTAAAGGGTGCACCTGAAAAGCTTCTTTTAAGATGTACACAGTATGTTGATTCCGACGGAAATATAAATCCTCTTACAAATCATGATGCAATTACCGGATACATTGACGAACAGGCAGCACGTTCAATGCGACTTCTTGCCGTTGCAAAGCGTGACGGTGACAGCGATGAGGGTGATTTGACACTTGTATGTATTCTCTGTATAAGAGACAATGTACGTAAAGAGGCTGTTGACGCTATCAAGGAAGTACAGGACGCAGGTATTCAGGTTGTAATGGTAACGGGTGACAGAAAGGAAACTGCCGTTGCTATCGCAAAGGAAGCAGGTCTTATCAGAAAAGACACAGATGTTGCACTTACGTCGGCTGAACTCAATGAAAAATCAGACGAAGAACTTAAAAAGGTTATTCCGAATCTCCGAGTTGTTGCACGTGCATTGCCTACCGACAAGAGCCGTCTTGTGCGTTGTGCTCAGGAACTTGACTACGTTGTAGGTATGACGGGCGACGGTGTAAACGATTCACCCGCACTTAAAAAGGCAGACGTTGGTTTTGCAATGGGTAGCGGTACTGAAGTTGCAAAGGAAGCAGGAGACATTACAATTCTTGATGATAACTTCTCATCAATAGCAAAAGCTATACTGTACGGACGTACAATGTTCAAGGGTATCAGAAAGTTCCTCATATTCCAGCTTACAGTTAACGTTGCGGCAGTTCTTACCTGTTTCATTGGTCCTCTTCTGGGTGAACCGACTATGCTGACAGTTATTCAGCTTCTTCTTGTAAATCTCGCTATGGATACACTCGCCGCTATTGCATTCGGAAGTGAACCCGCACTTAAAGAGTACATGAAAGACAGACCGATTCCACGAAATGAAAGTATTGTAAGCAAATCAATGCTTATACAGGTAATTATCAGCGGACTTTATATAACAGCACTTTGCCTTGTTATCCGTTTTGTTCCTGCAATCCGTGATATTTTCGGCGGTGTTGACAATACCTATCTGTGTTCGGCAGTTTTTGCAACATTTATGATGGCTATTACTTTCAACGGTTTCAATGCACGTACTGAAAAAATAAATGTATTTGAACATATGGGAAGAAATAAAAATTTCCTTATTGTAATGGTTTCACTTCTTATTATTCAGTTTGTATTTGTAACATTCGGCGGTAAGTTCCTCAGTGTTGAGGCACTTAACGTAAAGACATGGTTAATTTGTATCGCACTTGCATTTATGGTAATTCCGATTGACATAATACGCAAGGCAGTTACTAAAAAAAAGTAAAGGAGGAAAAACATGAGTATTAATCTTCAGAAAGGACAGAAAATTGACCTTACAAAAGGCGGTGGCGGTCTTAAAAAAGTAATGGTCGGACTCGGCTGGGACGAAGTGAAAAAAGGCGGAGGCGGTTTCCTGAGCATATTCAAACAACAGCCACAGGACATTGACTGTGATGCATCTGTTATAATCTGCGGAAACAACGGAAAGATTATCAGCAATGACATAAAACAGTGTGTTGTCTATTACGGAAATCTCAGACACTCCAGCGGTGCAATTGTTCATCAGGGTGACAATCTCACGGGTGCAGGTGACGGAGATGACGAGCAGATTATGATTGATATAAGCCGTCTGCCGTCAGAAGTGGGAAAGCTTGTATTTGTTGTAAATATCTATGACGCACGCACAAGGGGTCAGCATTTCGGACTTATCGAAAACGCTTTCATCAGGCTTGTGAATATGGAAAACAATCAGGAAATATGCCGTTTCAATCTTTCGGAAAATTACAATAACATGACAGGACTTGTTGTAGGGGAAATATATCGCAAAGGCAATGAATGGAAGTTCAACGCTATCGGTCAGCCTGTTCAGGAAGCAAGCAGACTTGATGCATTAATTGCACTTTACAGATAATATGTCTTGAATCTGCGGAGAAGTTTTCACTTTAACATCATATGTGAAAAAATTTCTCCGCATTTTTTTAAAAATAAAAAGGAGGAAATTTATTATGGCAATCAATTTACAGAAGGGTCAGCGTGTGGCTCTCGACAATTCAATGAAACTCGCTCTTGTTGGTCTCGGCTGGGACACAAACCGTTATGACGGAGGTTATGATTTTGACCTTGACGCATCTGCTTTTCTTCTCAGTGAAAACGGAAAGCTTCTCAAAGATGAGGATTTTGTTTTTTACAATAATCTCAACGGCAGAGACGGTGCTGTTGTTCATACGGGCGACAACCTTACAGGTGACGGCGAGGGTGACGACGAAGTTATTCTTATTGACTTCACAAAAATCCCGTCTGAAATCAAGAAGATAGCTATATGTGTAACCATTCATGAAGCAGATATCAGAAGACAGAATTTCGGTCAGGTATCAAACGCTTATATCAGAGTTGCAAAAATGGCTGACGAATTTGATACAGTCGGTGAACCCGTACTTAAATTTGACCTTGAAGAAGAATTTTCGATTGAAACCGCACTTGTTGTAGCTGAATTTTATTACAAAAACGGTGAATGGAAGTTCAACGCTATAGCATCGGGATATCAGGGCGGACTTGAAGCAATTGTACGTTCATACGGTGGAAACGTCTGAAAGGAGATGTAATATTTGAAAGAGTTTTCAAAGGGACAGAAAATAAAAATCAAGGACGGCGGAGAACTTGAAATTATTGAAAAACTCGGTGAAGGCGGACAGGGAATAGTTTACAGGGCATCATACAACGGCAAGGAGTACGCTTTGAAATGGTATTTTGTAAACAAGCTGAAAGACCCTAAGCTTTTTTACATGAATATTGAAAACAATATAAGAAAAGGTGCTCCGACAGATGCGTTTTTATGGCCTCTTGAAATTACCGAATATTTTGAGGGAAGTTTTGGTTATCTTATGAAACTCCGTCCGAAAGAGTACGAAGATTTTTCAAAATTCCTGCGTGCAAAGGTACATTTTTCGGGAATCGAGGCAGTAATAAATGCGGCACTCCGTATTACTACAGGATTCAGAGTACTTCATAACAAGGGATTCAGCTATCAGGACCTTAATGACGGAAACTTCTTTGTAAATGCCGATAACGGTGATGTACTTATATGTGACAACGATAACGTTGCAGAGTACGGAAAGGCTTTCGGAATTGCGGGAAAGTGTCGTTATATGGCACCCGAAGTGGTAACGGGCAAGAAAAAGCCTGATATTCATACGGACAGATTTTCTCTTGCCGTTGTACTGTATATGCTTATTTTTGTCAATCACCCTCTTGAGGGAGAAAGAACACTGAAATTCCCATGTCTTACCGAAGAACTTGAGCGTAAATTCTACGGAAGTGAACCTGTATTTGTATTTGACAGGAATAATTCACAGAACAGACCCGTTGCGGATATGCACAAGAATGAAATAAAACTGTGGTCACTCTATCCCGACTTTGTGAAAGAAGCGTTTCAGGAAGTATTCAGTAGGGAGTCAATGATTGGCAGTAATACAGAACACCGTGTAACAGAGAAAAAGTGGCAGGAAATATTTATAAGACTCCGTGACTGTCTTGTGAAGTGTCCGTCATGCAACAATGAAACTTTTCTCAGTCTTTCACAGCCTGAATCAAAGTGTGTATGCTGTGGCAAAACCATTGAAAAGCCGTTTGTTCTGAAAGTAAAGAAGAATGAGGTTGCACTTATGCCTGCCAAAAAGATTTATGCCTGCCATACGGTGTATGACAGTGAAGATTACAGTCAGGCAGTGGGCGAGGTAGTTTTAAGCAGAAGTGTACCTGCCGTATCGGGTCTTAAAAATAATTCAGGTCGTGCATGGACGGCAGTCGCACCGAACGGAGCGGCAAAAAGTTATGAAAGCGGACAGGTTATAAAACTTGTCAGGGGTCTTAAAATAAGATTCGGAAATGATAATGACGGTGAGATTTTATAAATTGTAAGAGAGGTTTTGTTAAATGGGATTATATGATGAGACAGTCGAAGTTCCGAGAAGAACTATGGTACTTTTCTTTGTTGTCGATACATCGGGAAGTATGAGCGGAAGCAAAATAGGAACGGTAAACAGTGCGATTGAGGACATTATACCCGAAATTGCCGATATTTCCGACAGTAACGCAGACGCACAGATTAAGATAGCCGCACTTCAGTTTTCGACGGGTGCAAAGTGGCTTGACAGTCAGCCCGTTTCAGCAGAAAATTTTGTATGGAATTATCTTGATGCGTCAGGAGTTACAGACCTTGGCGAAGCGTGTCAGCAACTCAATGAAAAACTTTCAAGAGCGGCATTCATGAATGATGCCACAGGTTCTTTTGCACCTGCAATATTCCTTATGTCCGACGGTGAACCGACTGACAACTACAGATATGGTCTTGACAAGCTTAAACAGAATAACTGGTTTAAGAAAGCGATAAAGGTTGCCATAGCAATAGGCGACGATGCGAATAAAAACGTACTTGCGGAATTTGCAGGTAACTCCGAAGCGGTAATAGACGTTACAAGCCCTAAAGAACTCAGAAAATGGATACAGTTTGTAACGGTACGTGCCTCTGAAATCGGAAGCAAGAGTTCAAATGCGGGTTCAAATTCAGATTCGGGAAAAAATGAAATTGAAACAAAGCAGGACATTATGATTCAGGAAATTCAGTCACAGAAAGAAGACGTTGAGTGGCAGGAAGAAAACCCGTTTGATGATGATGACAGCCTTCAGTGGTAATATCGGGGGTAATATTTTATGAATATGAAAACCTTTGATATATCGGTACTGGGAGCAAGTCATATAAAAAAAGGGACAGTATGTCAGGACTATTCTATTTCAAATTCCAATAATAAATGGTCCTACGCTGTTGTATGTGACGGTCACGGCGGAGGCGATTATGTAAGGAGTAATAAAGGTTCTGAATTTGGCTGTAAATCCGCTGAATTTATGATAAATTCAATGATGAGTCAAATAAGCAGTGAAAAGTTTTTCAGTGAAAGTGAGTCACTGCTGTGTACACTTGAAAAGCGTATTATAAAAAAATGGCGTGAGACGGTTGAAGCACATTACAGAAACAACCCTTTTACCGATTCCGAATTAAGCCGTGTATCCGCAAAGGCTTATGATAAATATAAGAACGGAAATATATACAGTGCATACGGAACTACTCTTGTTGCCGTTGTAATGACGCATGATTATTGGTTTGGTATCCAGATTGGAGACGGTAAACTGATAACGGTTGACCGCAACGGAAATTTCAGTCAGCCCGTTCCTGAAAATCCTGCGTGTTTTGCAAATGCTACAACTTCAATGTGTGATGATGATGCATTTGAAAATTTCCGTGGTTGTTTCAGCTGTGACAATCCGGAATATTATAATGCGAAAATCAACAATATTCCCGATATAGAGAAGAAAAACCATTTTGTCGCATACGGCAGGGAATTACCGTCGGCGGTTATTGTAAGTTCGGACGGAGTTGACAACTGTTTTAAAGAAGATGAACAGATGTACAATTTCTATAAAACCGTTCTATATTCTTTCGGTACGTCTGATTTTTACGAAGCTGAAAACAGTTTGAAAGGTTATCTCCCGAAACTTTCCGAAAAGGGAAGCGGTGACGATATTTCGGTTTCGGCAATACTTGATATGGATATTATTCCCGAGCTTCCCATAGTAAAGGAATATGACATGAACGAGCAGAGACAGAAAGTCGTTGACGCTAAACGCAGGGAACAGGAAGCCAATGAGGCGGAAAAGAGAATTGTAGCTGAAAGGGTTGCAAGACTTGACAGAGAAAAACTTGCGGAAATGCAGGGAAAAATAGACCTGCTTGAAAAAAGCAGAAAACAGATTGAAGAATTTTTTAAAAAATCTGAAGAAGAAAACAGAGAATTGAGTAAATCATTAAGAAAAACCAACACGGAACTTCAACGGCTTGACAAAGAATATAATGCTTTGGAAAACGATTATAATTCCCTCCGCAGAGATTTACGCAGAGTGTCTGATTCAGTAAAGATATGTCATAACTGTGGAATAATTTCACTTGGCAGAAGCAGATGTTGCAATAGGTGTGGGGAAATTGTAACGGAGTACAGAAAGTATACTGAAAAGAAAGATAAATCACGTAACAGGAGAATGTTTGATAATACTTCCGACCCGTATTTTGTCAACCCCTATCCCGATAAATTTGATATTCCTGACGGTAACACTGTAAGAAAGAATACTGATATAGATGTGCTGATTGCAGAGGAAGATAAACAACGTCAGGAAAAGATTCAGAAAATCAAAGAAAGTTCAGACGAAAATCGCAAGGAAACAAATAAAATATCTTTGGATAAAGATTATAATATTCCGAGTGAATTTGAACCGTATGATTTTACAAGTGAAAAAACAAACACGGATACCGAAAATATTAATACATCTGAAAATAATGACGTATATGAAGATTCAGTAAAAAGCGAACCCGAAGAAACAATTTTTGCAGACCGTGAAACAAATACGGATACTGATGATTTCAATGTACCTGAAAACAATGATGTATATGAAGATTCGGAAAAAAGTGAACCCGAAGAAACAATTTTTGTAGACCGTGGAACAAATACGGATACCGACGGTTTCAATATACCTGAAAATACTGATATACATGAAGATTCGGAAGAAAATAAATCCGATAAAAATGATAATGATGACGACGACGATTTTGTTCCGAAAATCATAGAGAACGGAATATTGGACGACTGAAATCAAAGATAAAATAATTATGCGGATATATTTGTTTTTGTCAACGATGTATCCGCATTTTTCAGGAGGTGAATAAATGCGTTGTCCGAAATGCGGAAAAATAACGGGAATACTTTCCGGTGATTCGGAAAATAAATATAAATGCCCGTTTTGCAGTGAAAGATTTTATGACAGCGGTGAAAAAGAAAGCATGGCTGAACTTCTGAAACAGTTTGCGGACGATTACGGAAAAGACATTCTTCTTAATACTGCACGAATAAATGCCATGCTTATGGATTATGTACCTGACAGACGGAAAGACCGCAAGCTTATTATTAACGTTATGCGTGAGAACGCCGTAAATGAACTTATTGGACTTTATGATAAAAATGAAGATGAAATATTGTCAGGAATTAAAAAAATTTCCAACCGTATTGCAGAGGATATATGTATTACTGAAAGTGCGTCTGAATATGCTTTAATATCGGTTGCGTATGCACTCGGGTTAAATATTTCGGAGCAACCGTCACTTTCAGTTACAGATACGGCAAAACCCCCTCAGAAAACGATATTTACAAAGATGATGAGACTTTCAGGGAATGAAATTGATGAAAAATGTAATGCGGTAGGGTTCAGGGCATATTCGGCTGATAAGAACCTTACTGAAATTACACTGCCGTCAACAGTCACGGCGATATACCCGAAAGCCTTTATAAACTGTATCAATTTGAAAAAAATATCGTTTACGTCTGCATTGAAAAGTATAGGAACGTGTGCATTTGAGGGGTGCAGTTCTCTTGAAAGTATAGTTGTTCCCGAAAACAGTGTATACACCGTGAAAGACGGTATACTTCTTGACAAAATGACAAAATCGGCGGTTCGTGCCGAAAACAGACGTGACAGGCTTAAATATACAATTCCCGAAAATACAGAAAGACTTTGCAGAAAAGCTTTTGACTATAATCACGTTGAAACCGTAACGCTTCCGAGAAGTCTTAAAATAATTGAACACGACGCTTTTTATATGTCACTGAATCTGAAAAACATTCAGACCGACACGGGAAACAGGAATTTCAGTTCATATGAAGGTGTTCTGCATAACAGACGTGGGAACTTACTGTTAAAATATCCGCCTGCGGTTCAGGACGCAGGGTATTATTTTGAAGATTATGTTGAAGAAACGGGATACGCTTCTTTCAGCTGTGCGGTCAATCTCAAAACCGTTACTTTTACGGGTAATTTACGGAGGATAGGCGACAAGACTTTTGAATACTGTACAGGACTTGAAAGATTCATGTTTCCTATGAATCTTGTCAGTATAGGAAACTATGCGTTTTATCGCTGTGAGTCACTTGAAAATGTCATAATATCAAGAAACGTTGTTGAAATAGGTACACTTGCCTTTGCAGGCTGTGTGAATCTTAAAAATGTAGTCATAGGTGAAAATGTAAAGCATATCGGCGACGGTACATTCAACGGCTGTCCTAAACTTGAAATTACAATAAAAAACAACAGTTATGCGGAAATGTATTGTAAATCAAGAAATATAAAATATAAAACATAATGGGAGAGTATCATGAAAAATAATGTAAAAGAGGCAAATGTAGTAATGGCACGTTGTGCGTCAACTTCCAAATCGTTCGGAATACGCATGGAAAGAAGAACCGACGACGTGTGGTACTGTACATGGGCATTTCCACTCAGTGAAAAAAGTGCTTCAAATGAGGGTTATACAAATACAGTCATTTCGGGACGAATGGAATTTGACGACGAATATCCAGGTTGTCCCCATTGCAATTCAACGGGCTGGGTGAAATGCTGGTCATGCGGAAAATTAACTTGCTGGTCATCAAAAGACAAATCTTTCAGTTGTAAATGGTGCGGAGTGTCAGGGGAAGTTGAGTCTGCCGATGAGTTTGAACTTAATGCGGGAGGCTATTGATAATTACTTAAAAATATTCGGACAGTGAGAGTGATGATATAATGAAGAATGACAGGTATTATTATATAATAATGAACAGTCTGGAAAGAGTAGTTTATAAAACCATTTATAACGGACTGTCCGCTTATTCCCTTAATATAGTCATATCACTTGACGTAACGCCTGAAACGGTTCAGGAAACTTATCTGAAAGTTCTTTATGATAATCCGCATTTTTATTATATAAATCAGACCGTTATAAAAATGGCAGGACATACGGGTTATTATATTCTTATGCCTGAATATATTTACAATATCAGTGAAATCAACGTTATAAACAGTGATATACAGAAGATTATAAATAAGGTCAGGGAAAAGGCACAGCCTTTTATTAATGACAGATTCAGACTTGAAAAGTACCTGCATGACAGTATAGCTAAAAGTGTGGCATATGATTATGATTCACTTAAAAGAAACGACTGTTTCAATGCACATTCAATAGTAGGTGTTTTTCTTGATAATAAGGCGGTATGTGAGGGAATAGCAAAGGCTTTCAAACTTTTATGTAATCAGTTTGAAATGAAATGTATAGTTGTACTCGGCAAGGCAAACCATGAGGGTGATTTTTCAAAAAATGACTATCACGCATGGAATCTTGTTAAAATAGGAAATGAATCATATCACGTTGATGTTACATGGGACAATATGTATCATGAAGATATACAGTATATAAGTTATGATTATTTCAATCTCACAACAAGGGAAATAATGCTTGACCATCAGGTTTTAAACGGCGTACCTCTCCCCGAATGTACCGATTCACGTCTTAACTATTTTTACAGTACAAAAAGTTTTGTTTCAACATATCAGGAACTTTTTGAATTTATAGTAAACCATTTCAGTGAAAACAAAATAATATTCCGTGCGGTGACGGACAGGGGAGAATTTAAAAGTCCCGAAGAACTCAGGGAAAAAACGCTGTCCGCACTTCTTCACACTTCACATATGAATAAAAGTACAAGACCGTTTTCAGTTATATTCAATGACAAACACAATACTGTAAATATTGTTTTCAGAAACGAACCGCCAAAAAAAATTGACCTTACAAAACACAATAAACCGCACTGATTTTTTTCGGTGCGGTTTTTGTCTGATTTTAAAATATTATGCTTACGGCGTTTACAGCCATACAAAGAATAATTCCCGTGATTGTAGGCAATATAAAACTAAGTGCAGTCCATTTTATACTGCCGGTTTCTTTTTTTATTGTCATGCAGGTTGTGGCACATGGAAAGTGAAAAAGAGTAAAAATCATC
>JAGAQS010000309.1 GCA_017622635.1 Ruminococcus sp.
AACACTGTAGAGGGTGTCGGACATTATGAACCGCTGAAACATTATGCGGAAGTGCATCTTGTTCTTGAACCGCTGGAACGTGGGAGCGGTCTTAAATTTGAAACTTCGTGCAGTGAGGATATTTTGAACAGAAACTGGCAGAGGCTTGTTCTTACTCATCTTGAGGAAAAAATACACAGGGGCGTGCTGACGGGTTCACTTGTTACCGATATGAAGATTACACTTGTTTCAGGCAAGGCACATCAGAAACATACGGAGGGTGGTGATTTCCGTCAGGCAACTTACAGGGCGGTAAGACAGGGTTTAAGGAGTGCGGAAAGTGTTCTGCTTGAACCCTACTACGATTACGAACTTGAAATACCGTCGGAAAATACAGGACGTGCAATTTCAGATTTACAGCGTATGTCGGCAGAGTTTGACGCACCCGAAACGGTCGGCGGTATGTCCGTTATACGTGGAACTGCACCCGTTTCCGAAATTAACGGCTACCGTTCGGAAGTTATAGGTTATACTCACGGCAGGGGTAAGCTTATATGTATAGCTGACGGTTATCGTGAATGTCATAATGCCGACGAGGTTATAGAAAATATAAATTATGACTGTGACGGCGATATTGAAAACAGTGCGGATTCCGTTTTCTGTTCTCACGGAGCGGGCTATGTTGTGAAATGGAATGAAGTGCCTGAACATATGCACCTGCCGTCATACCTTGCGGAAAAACGTGAGGAAACGGCAAGGGAAAATGCAAGGCGTTTTGTACGTTCGGCAGTTTCCGACGAGGAACTTATGGCGATTTTTGAAAGAACCTACGGCAAAATAAAACGTGACCCACATAAAGCTTTCAAAAAAACCAAGGCAGTTACCGTAAATCATGAACATACGAAAAATTATAATTATGACGGAAAAGAATATCTGATTGTTGACGGGTATAATATTATTTTTTCGTGGGGCGAACTGAAAAAAATTGCGGAAGAAAATCTTGATTCCGCACGTTCCGAACTCATAAACATGATGTGTAATTATCAGGGCTATACGGGCTGTGAACTTATTCTTGTGTTTGATGCATACAAGGTAAAGGGCAAACACCGTGATACAGAAAAATACTGCAATATAAACATTGTCTACACCAAAGAGTCAGAAACGGCTGATACATATATTGAAAAGGTTTCGCATACACTCTCTGAAAATCACCGTGTCAGAGTTGCAACGTCCGACGGTATGGAACAGATTATTATTCTCGGCAACGGTGCAATGAGAATTTCGGCAAGTGAATTTCATGAACGTTATATTAACGCCGATAAAGCAATAAAGGAATTTATAAGCGGAATGAAGTGACTTCCTCTATAGTGACACGATATGACATAATAAGACATAAAAACAGTATATTATCGTGTATCATTCTCCTTAATATGATAATTTTCCCTTTGAAACAGTGGTATAATATTATTCATATTCAAGTCTGAGGGTGATACAATTTGAAAAAAATAAAAAAAGAAAACGGTATAGTCGGAACTTTGGGAGCTTTTGCTATAGCGTTCGGAGCAGGTTTTAT
>JAGAQS010000310.1 GCA_017622635.1 Ruminococcus sp.
CCTGTACCGTCACTGAAAACCGCCGAAGTGTCACCGTTTTCACCTGCGTCCTCCGCACACATCGAAGCAACGTAAACATCAAGTTTATATTCGGGACGTTCAAAAAGCCTTATACGTATTTTTTCACCCGAATTTACAGGGGATGCACAGTCAAGATTAATTTTAAGTTCGTCTGAAACAAGGTCACAGACCCTTGTGAAATTTTCGGGGGCATTTTTGCATTTGAAGTACAGTTCGACATGAAGTCTGTTTCCTGCATTGTAGTATGCGATTACGTCCGACGGGAACAGACCGAATTTATTAAGTTTGTTCGTAACTATCTTGCTTATCGGGGAAGAATATCTCACATCAGGAGGTTCACCGACAGAATTTATAATTTCCTCCATAGTCTTTATATTTTCGGAAAGCAGTGACATATTTTCGGAGTACCTAAGTGACATGATTTTTGATTCTGCCTTTTCCCTTGCCGTCTTTTTATAGAAACGTATAAGCCCGTCACTGTAAATACACTGCCTTAGTTCGTAGGGAAAATTTTCGGCGGAAAACTCCGTCATTTCGGAAAGTTTGCGGAAACCCGCCTTTGATGCGGAATAATTCTTCTGCCAACATTCAGACTTATTCGCACAGCAGGTACACACAGCATTTATAACGTCCTGTGTACTTACATTCTTTTCATTGTTTCTGAAAAGCATTGAAGAAATTTTTTCGGATTCTGTACGTATTGTTTTCATAGTACCTGAAAGAAAGTTCATTCTTGCATTTATCACTTCGGGAAGTGCGGACACGGCATCACTGCCCGTTGTTACCCACTTATCTGAATATGCAGGAGAAATCACAAGAAAAAGTACCGACGCAAGAACTATGTCAAGCATACTGTATATGCTGTTTTGTGTAATGCCCGTAAGAATCATAAGAGTAAAGTTTATTCCCACAAAACATAGTACGGCAGTAGTGTTTTTCTGCCTGTTGATGTACCCCGTGAGAAGTGCGGAGGCAGGAAGAAGAACCACAGACATTCCACACTCGACAGACGACAGAAACGCTCCGCAGACCGTCAATGCACCGCACATCACACCATCCGTATGGCAGTAATAATATGCACCGAAAAGTGTAACGGTTGTCCCGAAAATAAGACCGATATTTATATACGGAATATTTATCGAACACAGTGAGGAAGTTAAAACAGTATATACAACAGCATACGCACAACCCGTTACGGTTGAGAAGTCAAGTACAAATTTTTTTCTCAGTCCAGAAATTATATACGACAGTGCATAGGCGGTAAACCCTGCCAGTCCGCCATAGAATATGTAAAATATAAGCTTGTACGGTATTTCACCTATAAGTGCGGAAACTGCCGTTCCAGATATAAGTATACTGACAGCGGTTGCAACACCGTTTACTTTCGGGTCGTTTCTGGGTTCAAAGAACATTTTCGCTATTATAATAAGAACCATTGCCGTAATCTTTACTATATTACGCCCTATGTCGTGACCTGCTATACAGTGCAGCAGACTGCCCGTAAGAACGGCAGAAGAAGCAGGAAGTTTCAAAGCACCTGCTATTGCAATATCGTCAAAGGACGAAACGC
>JAGAQS010000311.1 GCA_017622635.1 Ruminococcus sp.
TATCCCCCCCACAGTCCTACCCTGCTGTTCGGACTGTAATATTATTGTACACGATAGTAGACAAAAATCAACTGGTATTGTACACAAACTTATACGAAAATTTTTGTCTATTTTAGTGTACGTTCAATAAGGAGTTTTTTTATGTCAATTGTTTATAACAAATTGTTTGCTTTATTGGACGAAAGAGGAATAAAAAAGTATCATCTTCGTCAAAAAGGGATTCACGCTAATGTTATGGATAAATTAATAAAAAATTCTAACGTTGATGTTTCTACTATCAATAAAATATGCAAACTGCTTGATTGTCAGCCTGCGGATATTATGGAATATATACCCGACGAAAACAGTGATGACAAGGCAGAAGAAAACAAATAAATCAAAAAATATTACTGTCAGGTATTTTCTGAAAAAGTGTTGACATATTTTTAAAAAAATGCTATACTGTATATAGTACAGAATGTTGTACAATATATCGTAAAGGGGCAGGGAAAATGTTAGCTGTAAACTATTCCACTATGAGAGAAAAATTAAAGGATTACTGCGATAAGGCTACAGATGAAAATGAAACAGTGATTATCACCCGAAAAAATGAAAAAAATGTTGTTCTTATGAGTCTTGAACAGTATAACGTTCTTATAAAAGCAATCCGAAACGCCGAATATCTTGCAAAACTCGACAGGGCATTTGACCAGCTTGAAAACGGCAGGGGTCAGGCACATGAACTGATTGGAGAAAATGCAGATGAATAAGCTTTGGAGTGACATTGCGTGGGACGAATATCTTTACTGGCAACAGATTGACAGGAAAACCGTTAAGAAAATCAATGATTTGATTAAGGACATTGAGCGTAACGGACTTCTGAAAGGCAGTGGACACCCCGAACCGTTAAAGCACCGCAAAGGTTGCAGCAGACGTATAGACCACGAAAACAGACTTGTTTACAACATTGTTGACGGTAATCTGTGGATTGTTTCCTGTAAGGGACATTATGAAGACTGAATCTGAAAAAACAAATAATTATAAAGGCGGTTTATTATGAGATATACAATTATAGGTCAGACTGTACCTGCGGTTGAGTGTGAACTCATGGCAGGGGAGTCAATGTTTACACAGTCGGGCGGTATGATATGGCAGACTGAGGGAATAAAAATGTCAACAAATGCACGTGGCGGTATTGCGAGAAGTCTCGGCAGAATGTTCACGGGTGAATCTATTTTCATGGCTAACTATACAGCCGAAACAGACGGTGCAAAAGTTGCTTTCGGTTCTACAGTTCCCGGAACGGTAGTTCCCGTTGATGTGTCATTCACTGATATTATCTGTCAGAAAGGTTCTTTTCTATGTGCAGAGCAGGCAGTAGATTTGCAGGTTGCTTTTACAAAGAAATTATCGGCAGGTTTTTTTGGTGGTGAAGGATTTATTTTACAGCGTATCTTCGGCAAGGGAACTGTTTTTCTTGAAATTGACGGTGATATGGTTGAAAGAAATCTCGCACCCGGTGAAGTTCTCAAAGTAGATACGGGAAACGTTGTTGCTTTTGATTCGTCCGTACGCTATGAAATAGAAACTGTCAAGGGTCTCGGAAATATCTTTTTCGGCGGTGAGGGTCTTTTCCTCACAAAACTTACAGGTCCGGGACGTGTTATTCTCCAGACTCAGAACTTTAATGACTTTGCAGGAAAAATTATTGCAAAAATGCCGAAAAGTTCATAAAAAAATTGTCGCAAACCTCTTGACAAATCCGAAAGAATATTATATAATGCAATATATAGTTATTAAATGCGGTGACGGGAAACAAAGCCTGATTGTATTTTTGCAGAGAGCTGTTGTGTGGTGAAAGACAGTAAAATATTTCGGGTCATAACTCCTCCCTGAGCAGTCGGCTGAAAGCTTTTTACGGTGATTAGGCTTGAACGGATTTTCTCACGTTACAGAGATACGCATTATTCACGATGCGGATAAGTGGACGTATTATATTATTATACGTCAATGAGAGTGGGACCACGGAAATTTTTTCGTCTCTCCTATGTTTAATCATAGGAGAGACTTTTATTTTTTTAAGGAGGACTTTTTTATGAAGAATTATCAGAAATACACAAGGCAGTTTTTTGAAGCTCCGAAAACTGCTATGAAGTGGACACAGAAATCTTATATCGAAAAAGCACCGCAGTGGTGCAGTGTTGACCTCAGAGACGGCAATCAGGCACTTATTACACCCATGAGTCTTGACGAAAAAATCGAGTTCTTCAAAAAACTTGTGGAAATCGGTTTTAAGGAAATTGAAGTAGGTTTCCCCGCAGCTTCCGAAACCGAATACGACTTCTGCCGTACACTTATAGAGGAAAATCTCATTCCCGATGACGTTACAATTCAGGTACTCACACAGTCAAGAGAACATATCATTGAAAAGACTTTCGAGGCACTCAAAGGCTGTAAAAATGCAATAGTTCACCTTTATAATTCAACGTCGCTCGCACAGCGTGAACAGGTTTTCCGCAGAAATAAGGACGAAATAAAGGAAATTGCCGTGACAGGTGCAAAACTCTGTAAGGAGTTCCGTGAAAAGTACGAGGGTAATTTCAGATTTGAGTATTCGCCCGAAAGTTTCACAGGTACAGAACCTGAATA
>JAGAQS010000312.1 GCA_017622635.1 Ruminococcus sp.
GGGAAATGCGCTCGCACTCGCTGAGGAGCTTGGCTGTACCGTGCGCACGATAGATATTAAGGCGGCGGTCACCCAGCATTTCTCCGATATAGGACACGATTCGGGAAATTACGACGTTGTTTATGAAAATGCTCAAGCGCGCGAGCGCACACAGATACTTATGGACGTTGCCAACGCAGAGCGCGGCCTTGTCGTAGGTACGGGCGATCTCTCCGAGCTTGCCCTCGGCTTCGCCACGTATAATGGCGATCATATGTCGATGTACTGCGTGAACGGCTCCGTGCCGAAGACGCTTATGCGAGCTATCATAAATTATGCTGCAGAGCGTGCCGAGGCCGAAGGGAACAGCCGTCTTGCAACCGTTTTGCTCGACGTTATAAATACTCCCGTCAGCCCTGAGCTTCTTCCCACAGACGGTGCGGAAAATAACCAACATACCGAGAAGATAGTCGGCCCGTACGAGCTTCACGACTTCTTCCTCTATCACACGGTGGTGAGCGGTGTGCGCCCCGATCGTCTGTTAGAGCTTGCCGTCTCGGTATTCCCCGAGTACGATCATGGTGAGATACGGGGATATCTCGATATCTTCATTCGCCGCTTTATCTCCCAGCAGTTCAAGCGCTCGTGTATGCCCGACGGACCCCGTGTAACGAAAATAAGCCTTTCTCCGCGCGGAGCGTGGAGTATGCCGTCCGATATTTCGGGTTTTACTATGCTTGACCCGCAGAAAAATGACTTTGTTTACCGTGAGGGAGCGGTTATGTGCAATTTCCTGCTTGCAGACGAAATCAACAGAGCGTCACCTAAAGTACAGTCGGCGTTGCTGGAGGCTATGGAAGAACATCAGATAAGTCTTGACGGCGTGACACGTCAGCTTCCGAAACCTTTTCTTGTCATGGCAACTCAGAATCCCGTAGAAACTTACGGTACTTTTCATCTGCCCGAAGCTCAGATGGACAGGTTTTTCATGAAGTTGTCAATGGGTTATCCGTCGGAAGATGAGGAGATAAAAATTCTTGAACGTACCGAAATGCACAACCCGATTACAAATATTGAACAACCTGTTATGTCGCTTGAAGATATTGAAATGTTACAGAATGAGGTGCGAAAAGTAAGGGTTACGGAACAGGTTAAAAGTTATATCGTGAACATGGTTTCGGCGACGAGAAACGACAGGAATATTACTTTAGGAATCAGTCCGAGGGGAAGTATAGCACTGTATAAAGCGTCAAAAGCCTTTGCCTACATATACGAAAGAGACTATGTAACGCCCGATGATGTGAAAAATTCCGCAGTTTCGGTACTTTCACACAGAATTATTCTCTCACCTCAGGGAAAAACAACTTTCGGCACTAATGAGGAATATGTAAAAAATCTGCTTAACAGCTGTCAGATACCGGGTATACGATGATGAGAATTATAAAAAATTTAATCAGTATAACTGCGGTGGCGTTTCTGCTTTATATTTTTACTTTTTATATAGACGGCGAAATGGGAATAATTCTTATTGCGTTTATGGTTGTTGCCCCGATTATATCACTTGTTTTTACAATTTACGGAAGAAACAAGATAAAAGTTTCGTTCGATTGTGAGGGCTATGTAAAAAAAGGAAGCAAAATTCCTGTTACTGTGACGGTTGAAAAAAACGGCGGTTTTCCGTGTGCGTTTGTCGAGATAAAGCCGTCAGTTTCGGCGGTTTTCGGTAAAAAGACAAAAACTTACCGTATCTCAATGCTTAACGAAAAAAAGAAAAATTTCACGTTCAATATTGATGCAGTTACGGGCGGAAACGGTGAAATTTCGCTTGAATCGGTTTATTCGTGCGGATTTCTCGGCTTTCTGAAACTCAAAGCAAAATCTGTGCTTCCTTCACCGAAAAATGTCGGAGTAATTCCCGAAATTCCCGAAATAAAGGCTTCTTCACAGCTTTTCAGGGCTATTGCAGACGTTGTTATGACAAGTGACGACGACGAGGAAAACGACACTTCTATGATGTTTTCGGCTAATACAACTCCGGGGTACGAACACCGTGAATATGTAACGGGCGACCCGTTGAAGCGTATTAACTGGAAACTTTCTTCAAAAAGGTCAAAACTTATGGTGCGTCTTGACGAGTCGGCGGCATCGGTTCAGCCTATGATTTTGCTTGACCTTTTCCGCAATAATTCAGTTGATACGGAAAAAGCCGTTATTTCCGAAGAAAAACTGCTTGTTTCCGTTTTCGGTCTGCTTTCACTTATGGTAAAACAGGGGCTGGCGTGCAGTTTTGCATATTACGATTCGTCGGGAGAAATTGTCACGGAGAGCGTTGACAGTCCCGATTATCCCGTACAGCTTTTGTTGAAAATTCTTTCCGTAAAGGTTATTGCCGACAGACGTATAAGTTTACCGCCTGAAAGTGCTTCCGTATGTGCGTGTGTTGTTGCGACGACCGACGCAGGAAACGGTTTTTCAATTGTAATTGATAAAATCGAAAATCATGAAAACACGAGTATTCTCGGAATATCGCAGTATTCGGTAAACAGTACCGATTTACCGCTGTGGTATCTTGATGAGGATAACAACTTTAAACGGGTGTAGAATTATGCAGAAAAGTAATAACAAATTCAAGGATTTTATTTTAAAAACTGTCTGTGACCCCGTGCTGATATATACCGTTATTATCATGATGTCGATAATGTACCACTACAAAAGTGAACATACTGTTATTTACGGTATAGTATCTTTTGTGATTGCGGGGCTTTCGTTCAGATTCTTTGACTACATGAAAAGTCATAAATTTATCGGTACACTGGGATATATAGCACTTTTTTCGGCTTTTTTGTATGCGGTGGGATTTGCACAGAAAAAAGGAGAAGAGTCTTATCCGCTTAGTTTCGGCGTGTGGTTTCTTACGCCGCAGGACGTGCTTGACTACAGCCAGTGGTATACAATAGTTGTATTCCTGTTATTTTTGATATTTATGATGTCGGTAATATATTATTTCACAAGAGTCCGGTACAGGATTTTTATGGGATTTCTTATATTTATCATTCCTTTTGCCATTTACGGTAAAGAATTTGAAAAAATGCCGACTTATTTCATAATTCTTCTTGCCGTCTCCTACATACTTATTATGATTCAATTCCGGCAGATGCAGGATACGGAGGAAACCGAAGTCGTGGACAAAAATACAATATGGAAGTCGGTGACGGCTTATGCGGTTGTATTTGCATCAATTGCCTCAATAGTTCCCAAACCTGAAATAGAGGCAAACAGGGATTTTCTCGATACCCTTATTTCAGCCGAACAGTTTACCGACCGTCTGACTGCTATGCTCGGCGTTTTCAGAGACGATACCGACGGTCAGCAGTTTTTCAGGTCAAACAGCAATACACCGCTTTATTACGTAAAAGCCAATGCATCAATGCGTCTGAAAACAACAACGTTTTCTACTTATAACTATGATGATGATGTCTGGTCGGTAGAGGATTCAGACAGAAAATTTGTCAAAACATTTGAAAATACGTCTGAGAGCGTGAAAAACGGTATGCTTGAATTTGACGAAACGGGAAGTATTCTGAAAGCGGTTCTCCATGCAGGCGGATTGAACAGTGAATTTGCCGAAAAATACGGTATTGA
>JAGAQS010000313.1 GCA_017622635.1 Ruminococcus sp.
GCAGTTTGATAAGTCAGACAATCTCTCAGATTCAGGCTTGCATTGAAATCCCTGTCTGCTGTATATCCACATTCAAAGCAAATATAAATCCTGTCCGATAATTTCAAACCGGACTTGATACAGCCACAGTTATGACAAATTTTGCTTGACGGATAAAATCTGTCAGCAAAACGGAGTTCAATACCGTATTCTTTACATTTTGCAGTAAGTTTTGTTCTGAACTCAAAGAATTTCTGCTGTGTAATTGCCTTTGAAAGATGTCTGTTCTTCATCATTCCCTTTATGTTCAGGTTTTCAAGTGTAATCCATGCCGGTTTGGTTTTCACCAGTTCAGAAATCACTTTATTGATATAATCAGTCCTGATACAGTCAAGTCTGTAATGAAGTCTCTGTACTTTCAGCTTTTGCTTCCGGATATTATGTCGGGTAGCTTCTCCTTTCAGGTTATTTGGTAATTTATTTAAACTTTCGTATTTCCTCGAAAGTTTTTTCTGCTGCCGTTTCAGACTTCTTTCAAGTTTTCTGATACAGGCAGTCTTATTGATATTTTTATAAACCTTTCCGTCTGAACATATCGCAAAATCCTTTATTCCTAAGTCAATACCAATTCCGAAATCATGCAGAACAGGTTTTTCTGTTTCAGGTTCTTCAACCAGAACAGAAACATAATATCTTCCTGCTTTCATGGAAACAGTACCGCTTTTTATGATATGCGTTTCCGGATTTGTTGGAATATAGCCTTTCTCTTTCAGCCTTACCCAATCAAGAGTTGGTATTCTGATTCTGTGACGTTCACATGAAATAATTTGTTTTGTCCCATTTTTCACAAAGTACATTTTCACATCAGAATCTGATTTTTTCTTCCAGTTAGGAAATCCTGATTTATAACTGAAAAAGTTTTTGAAAGTTCTCTGTGCGTTCATAATACTTTGCTTGACTGATTTACTGCTGACTTCCCTAATCCATGAAAATTCAGGATTTTGTGGAAGATATTCATTGTTCAGCCATTTTGAGAAGTCATATCCTGAAACAAATTTCTCTTCTTTTTCATAGATTTCTTTGTTGTATGACAAATAAAAATTGTAAATAAACCTGCATACACCGATTGTTCTGTGAATGATTTGCTTTTGTTTTGGTGTAGGGAAGATTTCAGTTTTATAGCTTTTCAGCATATTTTCAATTCCCCTCAGATACAATTTTATACGTTTTTCTATTTTTGCCCTCTGTTTGACTACTCCTATCAGATTATATGGTTTATAATAACTTATATTATACTATTACGTATCTGTTTTGTCAAGTGAAAAACGGTATTCCGCCATAATATGTTAAATACGGCAAACGGTCGTATTTTCACGCAATTGTCATTATTCTCCGCTTGACATCAGATAAATAATAATATATAATCATATTATACATAAAACCTTTTATAAATAAGACGGAGGTAATTTACATGAAAAAATTTCTTTCATTTATAATGTCTGCCGCAATGGCTGTTTCTTCAATGGCTGTTGTAAATGTTTCGGCAGAGGGGGAAAACATTGAAAACATGGTTATTCTTGGTGACAGTATAGCAGGCGGATACGGTCTTGACACCGAAACAGAATATACATATGCACAGATATGTGCTGATTATCTCGGCTGTAACGTTGAAAATTATGCGGTTGACGGTCTTGATTCGGCAGAACTCTGCACTATGCTTGAAACTCTTGACGACGAAAAGAAACAGGCAGTCTCAGATGCCGACGTTGTTGTAATTTCAATCGGCGGTAATGATATTATACACTATACTTCAAAGACAATTCTTGACTACGCCGCAAGAAGAAATTTCCTGAAACCTGAATATACTGCCGACGATATCCCCGAAGACCCCGGTATGTATGCCATGATGCACATGATAAATTTCAGGGGTGAGGGAAGCCTTCAGGAATATGCCGAAAGCGGTATTACAGCTGTTACTGACCTTAACAGAGAATTGAAATCCCTTTCAGCAAATCTGCGTCTTTCCACAGGCAACAACGCCTACGGTGAAAATCAGGGAATTATACCTAATCAGATTATTCCGAATATTGAAAAGGCTGTAAAAACAATTGATTCTATAAACCCTGACGCAAGAATTATTGTTCAGACAGTATACCAGCCTATGCAGTTCTCGCCCGAGTTCGTGGAATCCGAATACGGCAACGGAAAATATGCCATGATGCTTACACAGTTGAGAGAAGATTTCAATCTTGTTATGGACACATTCAGAGAAGAACTCAGAACCGTTGAGGGTATCGAAATAGCAGACGTTTTCTATCAGTTCACTTCCCTGAAACAGCTTTCCGATTCGTGCAATGCAACCCCCGGATACGCTTACTATTTCACAGATATACAAGAACCCCTTGAATCCCAAAACGGCGGAAAAACAAAGGATTTCCACCCCAATCAGAAAGGTCACCTTGCTATCGCTTCAACAATTCTCGATGTAATCGGGGTGAAAAACACGTCCCTTGACGGTCTTTATACAACTGTTTTCAATAATATCGATGACAACAAATATTATCCCACCATTGCATATAAAAAATTCATGGACGGCATTGAACTTGTTCCCGGTGATGTAAACGGCGACGGTCTGACCGATACTGTTGACGCTGCCGCAACACTTAAAGAATACGCTCTTGTTTCTGCACAGAAACCCGAAACTTTCACCGACAAACAGAAAATGATAGCAAATATCAATCATGACCAGTTTGTAGATACTGTAGACGCTACAGTAACAATGATGTACTATGCAAAGCTTTCGGCAGGCAATTCTATGGATGTGTTTGAATTTATTGACACATTAGATAAATAATATATGTTTATCCTATGAAAAAACTGCATATTAAAAAAAGATATTCCGTACTTCTTGCAATATGTCTCATAATGGCTCTTATAAACGTCCTTGCAAGAATATGCACGCCCTTTGCCGATTTCTATACCGAAAAAATATTCCCGTTCATAACAAACACTTTTTCATTCATAAGCGGAATATTTCCCTTTTCATTCGGTGAAATTCTGATAGTACTTGCCATTGTTCTTGTACTGGCAGGTATTCTGCTTACTGTCATTCTGCTGATTTTCGGGAAAAATTTCCGCAGAAAAACAGCGTCAACAGCCTGTTTTATATACCTGTCGGTCTTTACTTTCATACTCTCGACGGAAACACTCAACTGCTTTATAATGTACCAGTGTACACCTTTTGCCGAAAAATATCTCAGTCCGTCGGGTCACACAAGGACTCAGCTTACCGAACTCTATTCACTGCTTATCGATAAGGCTAACACCCTCGCCGAACAAGTCCCACGTGACAATATGAACTGTTTTGAATACAACGGCAACGTAAACAAAGAAGCACGCAGTGCAATGAAAAAAGCAGGCGAAACTTTTCCACAGCTTAAAGGATATTACCCAAAAGCAAAACCTATACAGTTTTCATATTTTATGAGTCAGTCTCATTTATCGGGAATTTACTTTCCCTTTTCACTTGAGGCAAACTACAATGACGATATGTGCAGAACAAATCTCCCCGAAACCGTATGTCACGAACTTTCACACCTTAAAGGCTTCATTCAGGAAGATGAGGCAAGTTTCATTGCTTTCTACGCAACAACGCAGTGCAGTGACGACATAAGCTTTCAGTATTCGGGTTACCTCGAAGCACTTGAATATGTACATAATCAGATTTACAGGAATAATATAAGTGATGCCTATTATCTGACGGACAATATTTCCGACAATGTCCGCCGTGACTGGTTCAGATTCCTGCCCGACAACTACTGGGAAGAAAATGAAGAAAAAGAAGTTATTCAGACAGAAACAGTCAGTACGGCTTCCACCGCCGCACTTGACACAAACATAAAAATGAACGGCAGAACAGAAGGAGTTGAAACATACTCTCTTATGGTGGAGCTTCTTCTTGACTTCTATTATCCCGCATGAGTCTGAACAGCTTGCACAAGGAGGGTCATATGGACGGATATATTACATTCTGGTCTAAAGAATATGTCAAAGAGCTTGAAAAACATAATGACAACGGAAAAATATGCGTATTATACGGAAGCCAGCACCAAAGAATGCCAAGTGTTTCAGCACTGAAAACCGGCGATATAATTTACCCCGTCGCCATACGGGACAGGACATTATGTGTTATGGCAAGAATGCCTGTTGAAAAAATCGAACCTGCATTTGATTATCTTATCAGGGAAACAGGCGAATATCATTCCGCATTGATACCGGAAGGAATTTTAATCAGGTCACAAGGAGTTTTCGGCGAATTCAATATGTTTTCAGGAGGCAGTGGATATTCCGGAAAAGTCAGAATCCCTGACAATATACATACCGTCATTGACGAAAATTCTTTAGTACCAAAACCGCACAGGTTTCATCAGGAACCTATAACCTGTTGTGCAAAGCTTGCCGTAAGCAGTGAAAACGGTTCATTGATTTTTCCACGTCCGATACCTCTTGAAACCGTTGCAGCCTTAAAGTTCGGCAAGACAAAATCCACACAAAAATCTTTGCGTTTTGACAAAAACGGAAATCTTACCAGTATATCCCTGAGTGGTTTTGTAAGAAAAATGAGCGACGAAACTTTTGAAATTTTTGAAAAACTGTTCTGATAAGTGAACAACTGCTTAATCCGGTTTTATCCACTCTCATATAAATACTGTTAAAAGGAGAAATCAAATGTTTATCACAGACAGAAATATAGATTCCGGAAAAGCTTTCGACTGGGGCAGAACTTCGGACGATTATGCAAAATACCGTGATATTTACCCGCAGGAATTTTATGACAGAATTTTACAGCGTGGTTTATGTACCACAGGGCAGAAAGTTCTTGACGTAGGAACGGGAACAGGCGTAATTCCCCGAAATATGTACAGATACGGTGCAGAATGGACAGGCACGGATATTTCAGAAAATCAGATAGAAACAGCTAAAAAGCTGTCTGTCGGAATGAACATAGAATATTATGCAATGCCAACCGAAAAGCTTGATTTTCCCGATAATTCTTTTGACGTTATTACAGCGTGTCAGTGTTTCTGGTATTTTGACCACGAAAAAACAATGCCCGATTTTTACCGTATGCTTAAACCCGACGGACGTATTCTTGTCTTATATATGGCGTGGCTTCCGTATCAGGACAGAATAGCAGGAGAAAGCGAAAAGCTTATTTTAAAGTACAATCCCGACTGGAGCGGAGCGGGTGAAACTGTTCACCCGATATTCATTCCCGACTGCTATATGAAATATTTTGAACTTGTGTACCGTGAAGAATACCCCGTTAAAATTCACTTTACACGTGAAAGCTGGAACGGACGGCTTAAAGCGTGTCGTGGAATAGGTGCATCACTTTCCGAAACAGAAATAAACAGATGGGAACAGGAACACATGAAAATGCTTTCCGAAACTGCACCTGCGGAGTTTGATATTCTGCACTACTCCGCAATTGCCGAATTAAAAAAGAAATAATAATAAAAAACTGTCGGATACATAGTCCGACAGTTTTTTTGTCATATTAATCGGGGAACTTAAAATCCTTGCCTACGGGCAGGTCTGAAACACTAATTGTCTTTGATTCGACATACTGAATAATAAGAGCATCATTATTTGTTACACCGTCACCGTTATTATAAACATCGGCATTTATTTTTCCCTGTGTTTTCAGCTTGTACTTATCGGGGTTTGCTATTGACTGCATAATAATTACAGCATCGTTGATGTTTACTTCCCCGTCCTCATCTGCATCGCCGTATACTGAATTACCGTTACCGGTTGTATCGGGAACAGTTGTAGCTGTTGTAGTTGTGGTTGTTGTCTCTGTTTTCTTTGTGGTTACAGTAGTGGTAGTTTCGGAACTTCCACCTATTTCAACGGGAGTTCCTGCCTTGTCAAGAACTGTTCCACCGTCAAGGTTACTGCCCTCAGTTGTAGCATAACTTGTATAGAACTCATTGAGTGAAAGTCCGTTGTTGCCAAGTACTGTCTGGTGGTCAAGACCTATATATTTACCTGTTTCATTGGTCTGCCAGAGTGACTTTTCCATGAGTGCATACTTTTCTTCTTCCCACTCAATCTTTGTAGAGCCTGCCTGCTGACCGCATGAAATATTTTTCCACAATCCGCCTGTATCACCGGAATTTGTATTCAGACACCAGAAAGTATGGTTGATATGATTTTCAATCATATAGTCACGGAGAAGCTCCATCCACTTCTGATTTTCTGCACCGTCCATACGACCGCCCCATTCGCCTATAAGTTCAGGAGCTATGTCTTCGGCATTGATGTATGCCCATGTATCATACCAGTAGTCATCAAGCAAAGTCTGTGTTGTGAAGTCCTTGTTAAACCATGTCTGTGCATAAACTGACGGACCATAATCGTGTGGTGAATAAACTATCTGACTTGTACCGTGTTCAGGTTTAATGGGATATTCTCTTGCACCTCTAAAGTTACCGCCCCACCATGCTCCTATATACGGAGAATTGTCACGTCTGTCAGCTATACCCCAGTAATCGCCGGGCATAGCACCGCTGAGTGACTGTTCAACACCCTCAATGAAAATAAGTGCATTCGGGTTTACGTCAAGAATAGCATCGGCACAGTTTGTAGCGGCATAAGCCCAGTTGTTTTCATCTGTCGAACCGTCCCACTTTGCAGCCTTGTCACCCTCCTGACCTTTTCCGTGAGGTTCGTTTTTAAGGTCGTAACCTATAAGTGTATCGTTGTTCTTGTACTTGTCGGCAAGCCATACAAGCGTATCCTGCCATATTTCAGTAGTAACCATAGTACCGTCGGACGTTGTTTCCTTGCCGTACCATAAATTATAGTTGTGACCCGAGTTGTCGGCATGAGGGCTGTGAATGTCGATAAATGCCTTTATACCATACTTTTTGCACTTCTGGAGAATTATATCAAATCCCCTGTCACTTGTGATAAGTGTTTTACCGTCAGCCTCAACAAAGTCTTTGTTAAGGTTGCCGTATGTTCCAGCCTTGATAACACCGCCGTTTCCGTCGTCCTGGTCAACGGGAGGATTATAAACAGCCTGCATACCGCCTGAACTTATCTGGAACGGCGTGCCGTTCTTCCACGAAAGAATAAGTTCCGTTGAAATAGGAAAACGTATAACGTTAATACCTTTGTCTGCCACTGCCTGAAGCATATCGTCAATATCACCTGCATAAAGATAATGCGGTGAATATTCAATACAGTTCAGACCGAACCAGTTAGCACCCGTCAGCCATACTTCATTGCCGTTCATATCATAGAGACGGCTTCCCTCAGCGTGTAACCAGTCGTCGTTATTATCATCAATTGCAGCAGCCGTCACTGTATTGTCAACAGATACAGATGACGCAGGAACAGCAGCAACGGCCATTACTGCGGCTGATAAAAACGCTGTTACGGTTTTTAATTTACTCATAATAATTTCCCCTCTCTGATACATAAATTTTTTAAAACGTATCTTTAATTAAGTATATTCTAACATCAAAGACAGTAAAAGTCAATAGAAATCAGAACGCTTTGAGAATAATATTTTTTATATCGGAATTATTCCGAAAAAAGTCAAGCTGTTCAAGCAAATCATATGCACGTTTACGACATTGTAACGGAGTTTTTGTAATAAAATAGCGTTTTTCCGAAACAGAATCAATAATATATCTTACAGCAAGTTCACTGATAACATAAAGTATACCGTAATAAAGTGAATTTATTTCTTCACGTGTCAGTATACCGTCAAGACCGTCAGCAAAACCCTTTGTGATTTCCGAAATATCTTCAATCCGTGAAGAACGTATCATATCACCGTAATCAATTGCAACAAATCCATTCATTGAGGTGTCAAGGTCAATGACGGTTATTTTATTACCGAAAATAATATTATCTGTCTTTGCGTCGTTATGGACATTTCTTTTCGGAACGTCAGCGAAAATTTCAAACTGTTCCCTGAGACCCGAAAAAGTTTCTTTCATATCTGACGGCAGTTTATTATAATATCTGTTGAAATTATGAAAATCTTCAATAGTATCATTCAGACTGATATTGTTAATTGTATTTATGTACCGTCCGAACGCATAACCTGTCATATATGCCTGATTTTCGGATACATAAGACTGTTCCGTATATTCATACAAACGCCATACTTCTCCGCCGACCTCAACAAAACTTTTACCGTCTGCCGTCAGATAATGAGGTACTGCTATTGTTTTTTCGTCCGATTCGGAAAAAGCCTTTTCAATTCTTTCTATATTATTCATGACCGTATCGGGATTTTTAAATACGTTTCTGTTAAGAGACTGCAATATATATTTTCCTGCTCTGCAATCAACAAGATATGTTTTATTTATGTGACCTGTATTTATTTCAGATATTTTTAATATATTATTTATTCCGAAAAAATCTGATATTTCATATATATTAATATTTAACACGTCCTTATATATATTAAAAATTCGGTTTACCAATGAGTATAATTCAAAAGTAAACCGAAATAAAAATTTAGTTTTTCAGGCTCTGCATAGGTGCAGGAATACGACCGCCACGGTTTATAAATTTGGCAGGTGATTTATCCCTTACAGGCATAACAGGACCACTTCCGAGAAGTCCGCCAAATTCAAGTGTTTCGCCCTCTTTCTTTCCTATTGCAGGAATAAGACGGACAGCCGTTGTCTTTGAGTTAACCATGCCTATAGCTGCCTCGTCGGCTATAATTGCGGAGATTGTTTCAGGGGCAATGTTACCCGGTACAACAATCATGTCAAGACCTACTGAACATACAGCAGTCATTGCCTCAAGTTTTTCGAGACTGAGAACACCTGCAACCGCTGCGTCAATCATGCCTGCGTCCTCAGAAACAGGTATAAATGCACCCGAAAGACCTCCGACTGTTGAAGATGCCATAACACCGCCTTTTTTAACTGCA
>JAGAQS010000034.1 GCA_017622635.1 Ruminococcus sp.
AACAGACAGAAATATCTGTAAACAACAGGATTATAGCCCTTTTCCTCAAGAAGTGAAACTGTAAGAAATTCGCCCTTTGACTTACTCATCTTACCGCTGTTTGTATTGAGATGATGTACATGAAACCAGTAATTGCACCACTCATGACCGAGATAAGCTTCACTCTGTGCTATTTCGTTGGTATGATGAGGAAAAGCGTTGTCAATTCCTCCGCAGTGAATGTCAAGGTATTCACCGAGATTCTTCATGCTTATACATGAACACTCAATATGCCACCCCGGATAACCCACACCGAAAGGACTGTCCCATTTAAGTTCCTGTGAATCAAACTTTGATTTCGTAAACCAAAGAACAAAATCAGCCTTGTTTCGTTTGTTTGCGTCCTCTTCAACACCCTCACGTACACCTACAGCCAAATCTTCCTCTTTGAAGTCATTGAAAACATAGTATTTATCAAGCTTTGAAGTATCAAAATAAATATTTCCGCCTGCTTCGTATGCATAACCCTTTTCCATAAGAACCTGTATTACACGTATGAACTCATCTATATATGAAGTGGCAGGGACTACAACGTCAGGAGTTTTTATATTGAGTTTTTTACAGTCACTGAAAAATGCGTCCGTGTAGAACTGTGCTATTTCCATTACTGTCTTGTGTTCACGCTTTGCACCTTTCAGCATTTTGTCGTCACCTGTGTCACCGTCACTTGTAAGGTGTCCGACATCTGTTATATTCATTACACGTTTTACGTCAAGACCTGTAAAACGCAGGTATTTTTCAAGAACGTCCTCCATGATATAAGTACGGAGGTTGCCTATATGTGCATAATGATACACAGTAGGTCCGCAGGTGTATATACTTGCTTTTCCTGCCTCATGAGGTACAAACTCCTCTTTTTTATGTGAAAGTGAATTATATAACTACATCGTAAACCGCTCCTTTTAATTATAATTTCTGATATTTCTCAAGTATCTCTTTTTCGTTTTTAAAGAGATTGAAACCTTTGTCCTTTTCCGCTTCCTGTGCAGCAAACGCCGCAAGCCGTCTGTCGTCGGTAAGAAGTCCGCCCGCCTGATATGCAAGCTGTTCATACCAGTCCCACGAATAGCGTTCGTCGGGAAAACCGTGAGGGAACTCTATTTCAGATATAGTCCCCATAAAACTGCTTTTTACACATTTTGCAGTGAAGAATTTATTGTCAAACGAAATAACTATTTCAACATCATTGTATTCCGCCGTATCGTCAAAAAAACGTCCGCTGTTAAAACTGCTCCACTCCAACAGGGAAGCACGTATTCTTCTTGTCTTGTCGGCAACGCCGTAACTTATTGTCATTCTTTCGGGAGGCATTGCCAGTTCCTCTCTGTCCATTTTCAAGTCATACTGCAAGTAGTCAATAATTCCGTCAATCTGTCTTTCTCTGAAACGTATGTATTCAAGCCCGAAATTAAAATATACAGACATCTCCAAACTCCTTTACCTTTATTCACACAATTTTTATACAGTGCCGATATTCTTCGGAATATCGGCACACAGATTTATTTTTTCATCTCTGAAACTTCATTTTTCAGTCGTTCAAGTTCCGCATTCAGACGGCACAATTCCTGTGAAACAGGGTCAGGAATATGAATCTGGTCAATCTCCCTGCAAACGTCCTGACAAACTTTCCGTCCGTTTCTTTTAACCACTCTCGCAGGAACGCCCACCGCCGTACAGTTATCGGGTATTTCATTGAGAACTACGGCATTTGCGGCAATCTTCACATTGTTACCCACTCTGAAAGGTCCGAGAACTTTCGCACCTGCTCCGACAAGTACATTATGTCCGAGCGTGGGGTGACGTTTTCCCTTATCCTTGCCCGTACCTCCGAGCGTAACTCCCTGATATAAAAGACAGTTATCGCCTATTACGGCAGTTTCACCTATAACCACGCCCATTCCGTGGTCAATAAAAAGTCCCTTTCCGATTTCTGCACCGGGGTGAATTTCAATTCCCGTCTTTTTCCTTGCACGCTGTGAAATTATACGTGCCACAGTAAACATCTTTCTTTTATAAAACCAGTGTGCCACACGGTAACTTCTTACTGCGGTAAGACTGGGATACGTCATCAGTATCTCAAAAGTACTGCGTGCCGCAGGGTCACGCTCCTTTATAAGTCGGATATCTCTCCGTATATATTTAAACAAACTTTTGCCTCCTCACTAAAAAAGTCAGCCTCCGGAGGCATGAGAATAACCTCCGGAGGCGTATATAACGCGGTTCCACTCCGATTTATAGCTTTATCCCGTAACGAAGGAAACGCTGCGGAATACTTCTGTGTTTTCCTCCGCAGAGCTGACAGACGCACTTCACTTTTTCCGTCTGTACCGTCACACCGTCCCGATACTCTCTGAAAGACCTGAAAAAAAGTTACTCTGACTGCTACGCTTTTAAAAATATTGCTTATACACTATTATATACCATTGTTCCGAATTTTGTCAAGACTTATATTAACCAAAAAATAAAAATGAATGAACCTGACATTATATCAGACCCATTCATTTAATTTATATTCCGTTTCAACATTATTTATTATTACAAAATATACATCTGTCCGTCGATTGTATAGATGTAAAGATTCATATCAGAACCCGTTCTTGCTTTCAACGAATAACTTCCGCTGCCGTCAAGTGAATAAAGTACATCTATTCCGACCATTTTTCTTGAAGTTATTTCAGCGTCGGGTGAATTTTCAAGAATTTTCCGGTCAAGCGTTGAAAAACCCGTTTCACTGTCATCATCATTTTCGTCTTTAAGGGAGTTTACAAGAATGTAATTGAAATCAAATTTTCCGCCTGTATATGTATCTTCAACATTTTTTTGCCTTGAATCAAGATAATCCTGAATATCCGTATTTCCGTAATATTCAACAATATAATCAAGATACGACGGGTAAGATGTGTTTTTTATAAGTTCGACATCACAACTGTTTACTGCCGAAATATAATCCGAAATCTTTCTTGCTTCTTCTTCGGTCATGAAACGTTTTTCATATGAAATCGAAATCGGTACGCCATCACGTTCAGAGTCAAGGTCTATCATAGTAGCACCGAAAGGCAATTCATTTTCATCTACATTTATTCCGTCGCCTGCATTGGCTGACGACGTTCCCGACTGTTTGTCACTGCATGAAACACAGGCAAGTGATAAGGCAAACAAAAGAATTATAAATTTTTTCATAGCTGTTCTCCTTTATCCGAAAGTATAATATTTACCGTCTTTTTCGGCAAACACTATTTCAAATCCACCAACAAGAAGTGATTCTGTATCTTCGCTGTTTTCTGCCATTACGTAGAATTTAATATAATGAAGATTATCCACACCGTCTTTTATTTCGTCGTAATAATCCTTGCCGAAAGTTTCGTCAAGTGGTTCAAAGTACGATTCAACGGAATCACTTTCCGTTTTTTCAACCTTTATACGTGTAACTTTAAAATCCCCCCCCATTTTTTCGGAAAGACTTTCACGCTGATTCTTGAATGAGGTTTCAAGGTCATAATCATAGTTTTCTTTTAAATAACCGTTCATTTCGTCGATATAACTCGGATAAAGACAGGATTTGTAATTTTCATAATTATTTTCTTCAAATGATTTGAAATACTTTTCAAGCGTGAGAATAAGTTCGGTTGAATATTCACTTTCGTTATAATAAAGCTTTGTACCGTCTGAACTGTAACGGTATTCACCGAGACTGTATTCGTCGGAATCTTCGTCAGGGGTAATCAGTTCACCTGCTTCACCCTCCGCAACGGACGGTATTTCACTTGAAATACTTTCAGATTTGTCATTGTCACTGCACGCCGTAAACAAACAGCACAACAGCAAGGTAACAGCTAAAAACTTTTTCATTGTTTTACCTCATATATTAAAAATCTTATGTTCAATTATAATCCTTTAACCTGTAAATTATATGTTTATTGTGTGGAATGTACGGAAAATTATCGTGCCTTTTTAGACGGGTACGGAAGTTTTCAACATAGGAACGTTGAGAAATGTTGAAAACTTTTCCGTCCGTAAAAAGCCGTTTTGTGCCTGTATCAAGTCAATTTGTGCATACTGTAATTTTTCTTTCAACAGCGGAGTGTTGAAAGATTGTTGAAAACTTTTTTAAAAAATCACTTTGCTCTCTGCTTTGCTCTCTGTGTATTGCTGAGAATCCTCTTTCTAATTCTGAGAGATTCGGGGGTAACTTCAAGAAGTTCGTCATCTGCAAGAAATTCAAGACAATCTTCAAGACTGAGTATTCTGTGAGGAACAAGACGAAGTGCGTCGTCACTACCGCTTGCACGTGTATTTGTGAGGTGCTTTTTCTTACATACGTTTACAACAAGGTCATCTGTTTTCGGTGAAGCACCCACTACCATGCCTTCATAAACCTGTGTACCGGCAGGAATGAAAAGCTGTCCACGTTCCTGAGCGTTATAAAGACCGTAAGTAACAGCCTCGCCCGTCTCAAACGATACGAGAGAACCTGTGTTTCTTCTGTCGATATCACCCTTGTAAGGTTCATAACCCTCAAATACGTGACTCATAATACCCTCGCCCTTTGTATCGGTGAGAAACTCACTCTTATAACCGAAAAGTCCACGTGCAGGAATAAGAAACTCTATTCTTGTACGGTTGCCCTGTGGGTGCATATTGGTCATTTCACCCTTACGGCTACAAACTTTTTCCATTACAGAACCTACGCAGTCGTCGGGAACATCAATTACAAGTCTTTCGATAGGTTCAAGCTTGCGACCGTCCTCGCCCTCTTTGTAGAGAACACGGGGAGTTGATACAGAAAGTTCGTAACCCTCACGACGCATATTTTCAATGAGAATTGAAAGGTGCATTTCACCACGTCCTGCAACACGGAATGAATCTGTAGTATCAGTTTCGGAAACACGGAGTGAAACGTCCTTTAAAAGTTCCCTGAAAAGTCTTTCACGGAGCTGACGGGAAGTTACAAATTTTCCCTCTTTTCCTGCAAAAGGACTGTCATTTACTGAAAATGTCATTTCAACAGTAGGTTCACTGATTTTTACAAACGGCAACGGTTCAGGTGTGTCAGTTGCACAGATAGTATCACCGATTGTAATGTTTTCAATTCCCGAAATCCACACAATATCGCCGACTGTAGCTTCCTGAACGGGTACACGGTTAAGTCCCTGAATCTGTAAAAGTGAAACAATTTTTGAATTGTAGTTCTTCTTTGAACCTGTATAGTCGCACACTGTAACCTGCTGGTTTACCTTTATGTTGCCACGCACAATACGTCCTATACCGATTCTTCCGACATATTCATTATAGTCGATAGAAGAAATAAGCATCTGTAACGGTTCTTCTTCGTTGCCCTGCGGTGGCTGAATGTAATTTACGATAGTATCGAAAAGGGGCTTAAGGTCTGTGCCTGTCTCATACTGACTGAGTGAGGCTGTACCGCTACGACCTGAACAGAAAAGGATAGGACTTTCAAGCTGTTCGTCATTTGCGTCGAGGTCAAGAAGAAGTTCAAGAACTTCGTCACCGATTTCGTCAAGACGTGCGTCGGGACGGTCAATCTTATTTACTACAACTATAATCTTGTGACCCATTTCGAGAGCCTTTGAAAGTACAAAACGTGTCTGAGGCATAGGACCTTCGGCAGCGTCAACAAGAAGAAGTACACCGTCTACCATTTCAAGAACACGTTCAACTTCTCCGCCGAAATCAGCGTGTCCGGGTGTGTCGATTATGTTTATTTTAATGTCATTGTACATTACAGATGTATTTTTTGCAAGT
>JAGAQS010000314.1 GCA_017622635.1 Ruminococcus sp.
GCCTGTAATTATTTTTGCGGTATTCTTACTGAACCGGAGCAGTCAGTAAATTTATATACCATTGAGCAATATTGTTTCCCCATAATGCTCCTATCGCTATGCCGACTGAAAGAAAAGGACCGAATGCAAACTTTGATTCACCCGAAACAATTTTGTTTATAACTCCTGCAACAGCGGCGATTACTATTCCGAATAATGCCGAAACGATAACAGCCTTTGTTCCGAGGTAAGCACCTGCGGCAATCATAAGAAGTGTGTCTCCGAGTTCAATCGCACGGAAATCTTCTCCATACTTCTTTTTTATGAAACTACGGCTTACTTCACCGATAATGAAAAACGGTACGCTTATTATAAGTGCCCCTATAATTCTCTGCTCAACAGAAGCCTGATTTGTGAAAATCAGTGACGGGATTACAAGCAGTGCAATCAGACCTAAAATTCTTTCGTCGATTTCCATTGTATCCCAGTCCATAAATCCGACTACAACGAGCAGTGACATGAGAACGCAGGTTATTATGGATTCAGCATTGATGTCATGAACGTAGAATGTAAGTACAAAAAGAACTCCCGTCAGACTTTCGACAATAGGATATCTGGGAGAAATCTTTTCACCGCAACTGTGGCATCTGCCTTTAAGTGCAAGCCAGCTGAAAACGGGAATCAGGTCTCTTGCCCTGATTTTTGTACCGCACGTCATGCAGTGCGATGACCTCTTTATAAGAGATTCGTTGCGTGGAAGTCTGAGAATGACAACATTCAGAAAACTTCCCACGCTTATACCAAATAAAAATATTACGGTGTAAAACGATATTTTGAAAAACGGTGATACAAATTCGTCGTGAAGCATATCTTTAAATTCACCCATTGTTTTACCCTCCTTTACATTAAAATACGACATATTTTATTATAACACAAATTTAGGAAAATTCAAGTAAAATTTAAAAGTTTGTTTTCATAAATGTCATATTTTGTATTATGCGGACAGACTTTGGAAATAAAGAGCGGAGGTTTTTTATGAGAAATGAGAGAATAGGCTATTATCTTGTCAGACAGGAACTACTTAGTCAGGAACAGCTTATGAAAGTTCTTGAGGCTCAGAAAGAGTCCAACGGTTCAAAGATGTTCGGTGACGTTGTGGTTGAACTCGGTTTTATGTCCGAAGTGAATTTCACAAAGGCACTTGCCGGAAAAATGAGGGTACAGTATGTTGACCTTGACAGCGTTGAAATCAGTGCTGAAGCGGTAAACAAAGTACCTGAAGCACTTGCAAGAAAGCACACCGTCATTGCCATTGCGATTACAGGTAAAAGACTTACTGTCGCTACAAATGACCCTGTAAACTTTATTGTATTTGAAGAAATAAAAGTTACTACGGGTATGGACTGTATTCCTGTACTGGCAACAAAAACGGCTATAAACAAGGCTATCGGTAAGAATTACTCGATGCAGAACGTTGACAGCGTTGTTGACAGTCTCGTTGCAATGAACGGCGGAGACAACGGCAGTATGGAGGACGAAGAGTCCAAGGACAGAGTTGAAAGTGCTCCTATCGTTAAGCTTGCCACAACCATTATCGAAAACGCTTACAGAGCGGACGCAACCGATATTCATATCGAACCGTTCAAGACCTACACAAGAATACGTATCCGTGTAAACGGCGACCTTGTTGAACTTATGAACGTTTCGAGTGCGGTTCACAGTGCGTTGACAACACGTCTTAAACTTATAAGCGGTATGAATATCGCTGAAAAGAGAGTCCCGCAGGACGGACGTTTCACACAGGTTGTAGACGGTACGACGCTTGACGTCCGTGTGTCGTCGCTTCCTATGGTAAACGGTGAAAAGATAGTTATACGTATTCTGTCAACAGGACAGATTGCACTCCGTAAAATTACCGACCTCGGTATGTCGGATTATAACTATCAGCTTTTCGAGTCAATGCTCCGTGTTCCTCACGGCGTTATACTTGTAACAGGTCCTACGGGTTCAGGTAAAACTACTACCCTTTACGCCGCACTCGGTGAACTCGCAAAGCCTAATGTAAACGTTATTACGGTTGAAGACCCTGTCGAAAAAGCTATTGACGGTATAAATCAGTGTCAGGTTAACACAAAGGCAGGTATGACCTTTGCCGCCGCACTCCGTTCAATTCTCCGTCAGGACCCGGATATAGTTATGATAGGTGAGATGCGTGATACGGAAACGGCTGATATCGGTATCCGTGCCGCTATCACGGGACACCTTGTACTTTCAACACTTCATACAAATGATGCTGCTTCAACGGTTGTCCGTCTTATTGATATGGGCGTTGCGGCTTATATGGTTGCTACTTCACTTATCGGTGTTATCGCACAGCGACTTATAAAAGTTCTCTGTCCTGCCTGCAAGACACCGAGAATGTCAACAGATGAAGAAAACGAACTCATGGGAATTGACCATTCCATTCAGATTTATGAACCCTGTGGCTGTCCTGAGTGCAACAATACAGGCTACAGAGGAAGAACCGCTATTCATGAAATTATCCACTGTACTGCCAAGGTTTCACAGATTATTGCGGCAGGCGGCGGTAAGGAAGAAATTGAAGAAGCAGCAAAAAACAACGGTACCAAGCTCCTCCGTGACAACGCCGCAGAACTCGTTGTTGCAGGTCAGACTTCTATCGATGAACTTGTAAGAACAACATTCTCAGTATAATAATTAAAAATATAATCAGGGAGGTTATAATAAATGGGAATAATTGAAATCAACAGAATACTTGACGAGGTACGTCTTTTAGGCTGTTCAGACCTGCATTTAACATATGGAATCGCTCCTGTTGTACGTCTTAACGGTTCTCTCAGGACAATGCGTTCACAGTATCCCGAAATGGACGAGGAAGAAATACTTGACGTTGTTCACCAGATGACCAACGAAACACAGCAGACCAGTGTAAACAATCACCATGATACAGACTTTTCTTTCCAGACAAGAAGCGGTTACCGTCACCGTGTAAACGTTTACTTCCAGAAAGGCAAGCCCGCAATCGCAATACGTTTGCTCAGAAATGATATTCCTACACTTGAAGATTTGTCACTGCCTCCGATTCTTGCTGACTTTGCAATGCGTCCCCGTGGTCTTATACTTGTAACAGGCCCTACGGGTTCAGGTAAGTCAACAACCCTCGCAGGTATGATGGACTTTGTAAACCTTAACAGAAGTGCCCACATTATTACGGTTGAAGACCCTATCGAGTACGTACATGAACACAAGAGATGTATGGTCAACCAGAGAGAAATAGGCGACGACGTTCCGAGTTTTGCCCTTGCTCTCCGTGCCGCTCTCCGTGAAGACCCCGACGTTATCCTCGTAGGAGAAATGCGTGACTTTGAGACGATTCAGGCAGCCGTAACCGCAGCCGAAACAGGTCACCTTGTTATGAGTACACTTCATACAACAAGCGCGTCCGATACAATCAACCGTATTATCGACGTTTACCCCGAACATCAGCAGAACCAGATTCGTACACAGCTTGCAAACAACCTTGTTGCCGTTATTTCTCAGACTCTTATTCCGAAAAAGGACGGTACGGGTCGTATAGCAGTTCAGGAAATTCTCAACGTTACCGACGCTATCGCCGCAATGATTCGTGACAATAAAATTCACCTCATTCAGTCGGCTATTCAGACCGGTAAACAGTCGGGAATGCAGTCACTTGATATGGAACTTGCCCGCCTTGTTCACGGTAACGTTATCGGAGAAATTGACGCTCTCGAAAAATGTCTCGACAAACAAGAGTTTTATCGTTTCCTTGCACAGCTCGGTGGTGCTCCGAAACAGTAATATTTTTAAGGACGGACAGAATTTTGTCCGTCCTTTTGTTTTATGTGAAATTTACAAACAGTATAGATAAACTTTTATTTTTTAATTTGTTCACAGATAATTGTGCAAATTGACGAAAAATACAAAAAAAATCGCTCTTTTAAGGCTTGTATGTAAAAATTGACTGACGGAAAAGTTTTTTTTTTCAGAAAGTATTGACATTTTGTGAATTAAGTGCTATACTATTGTTACAGAGAAAGGGACAGGGATAACGTATTATTCAATTGTATTCTGTTATCTGTACTGTCGCATGGTACATATTAAAACAAATAGTATATCCCGTCCATGTATTAGTGCCGTCGGTTCGGCACACAAAAATTTTATTAAGGAGGTTTTCTCTTATGAAAACAACTAAAAAAGGTTTTACTCTTATCGAACTCATCGTTGTTATTGCTATCATCGGTGTACTTGCTGCTATCCTCGTTCCCTCAATGCTCGGATATGTAAAGAAGTCAAAGATTCAGGGTGCTAACTCAACAGCTTCTACTCTCGGAAAGGCTGTTAACTCTGCCGCTACTGAACTTGACGAAGAAGACAACTTCTTTAATGATGGCTACATAAATTTCACTAAAGCAGATGGCGGAATCGGTGAAGGTGATGAGGCAATTCAAGCTATAAAGCCTTTCTTCAGCGATATTGAAGATATTGATGCTTGTGTTGGCATTAAAGAAGGTCAGTGTGTTGTTGCTGCTGTAAGAAGTGGTAAATATTATGGTACATGGCCTACATATTTCACAGCTAAGAACTGGGACGAAAAAAGCGAAGGCATAAATAGTGCACAGAGTGCTTGTGAGGCAGTTAATACAGACAAAGAACTCGGTGTTAGCTAATAAGCACGATAAGCTGTTAATTCTGAATTTAATTTAAATGAATTATAAAACCTCTCTCGTATCGGGAGAGGTTTTGTTTATAGGAGGAATCTTTTTGGATAAAGATACAAAACACGTCCTTACTATACTGGGGCTTGTATGTTGTTTTGGTGCAGGTTATTTTGTTTGTAAGGGCGAAAACAGGGATATTCTGAAAGTAGGCGAAAAATTTTCGGCAGTCGCAAGAATCGAAAACGCTCTTGACGGAGAAGAAGATATTATCTTTGAAAATGAGGACAAGGCTGTTGAAAATGCGGTAAATACCTATTATTCGGAATCGAGTGACAAACATCTTTCGTACAGTTCAGACAGCGAATACAGCGACGACAGTGATGAAACAAACAATGAAAAATATGAATATACCAATACTTACAAAATGTTTGGCGATATATGTTATATTAACTCAAATCACTTCGATATGGACGGAATACAGGGCTTTGAACACGCTTTCAGGGACTGCCCCGACGCAGAGGGTTTTATAATCGACCTCAGAGACAATAAGGGCGGTTTTACAAGCTTTAGCACAAGTTCGCTCGGTCACTTCCTCGGCAACCGTGATGTTGGTATGTATCATTATCACGACGGCAGAGAATCAAAGATTTCTATCGGACTTACGCAGAAAAAGACCGACAAAAAAGTTGTTATTCTTGTAAACGACAAAACGGCAAGTGCTTCTGAAATATTTACGTCTGCCATGAAACAGTTTTATGAAGATGCTGTTGTTGTCGGTTCTCATACCTACGGAAAAGGAACTTTTCAGGAATACAAAAAAATTTCCGATACCGAAATTTTAAAGTACACTACGGGCTATTATACAGTCGGCGACTGGCAGTGTTATGACGGCGTGGGAATTGACCCCGATATAGAGGTTGAAATGGAGTATGACCCCGATATAATTTGTACTGATGACGATATACAGTTACAAAAGGCACTCGATTTGTTTAAATGACTGAAATATTTGTTTTTTCTTGACAGTTTGTGAACAAAATGTTATAATATCATCAGAAACGGAGGTTGTCATTATGAACAAATTAAAAGGCTTTACTCTTATTGAACTTATAGTAGTTATCGCTATAATTGGCGTCTTGGCGGCTATCCTTGTACCGTCAATGCTTGGTTACGTCCAAAAGGCTAAAATTGAGGGTGCAAATTCGAGTGCGTCGGCACTACACAGAGCAATATCGGCTTATATCCATGACCTTGATTTTGATGATGAGTTTGTATCTGACGGTCTGCACACCGTCTCAGACGGCACATATACCGAAGAATCAGACGTTGACACAAGAGATTTTATAGATGATATGTCTGAATACTTTTCGGATATAGACACAGTTGATGCCGCTTTTAATGTATACTGCGGAGAATGTAACGCTGTTGCTATTAAAAGTAAAAAATATTACGGTACTTATCCACTTCTTTTTACGGGCAACAACTGGAAGAATTATTCTGATTCCGTGAGCAGTTCCACTGATGCCCTGAACAGAGTTATTTCTGAAAAAAATATTGAAACTTCTGAATAAAAATAATACAATTAGGCAATTTGCACTGATTTATTACAGATTTTTGTGCATTTACACCTCTATAAAATCGTTGACAAATTATGAATAAAATGTTATAATATTTTTATAGATTGGAGGGCTCGGCTGATGAACAAAAAATTAAAAGGTTTTACCTTAATGGAACTTATCGTTGTTCTTGCTATTATAGGTATATTGGCGGCTATTTTTATTCCCTCGTGGATGAACTGGATTACTATGTCAAAAGTGAGAAAACAGAATAATAATGCACGTATAATTTTTAATGACGCTCAGACAATTACTCAGGAATACAGGTTCAGAGAGCGTAAACTTGACGACAGTGAAAAAATTGTCGGAAGCGGTGAGTTCTATTTTTACTGGGACGGAAGTAACGGAACTGCCACAAAAGACGGTAATAGCGTGGACGGCAGTGCATTTGCACGCCAGTTAAACAGAATGTATGGAGATTCTGCTGAAACAGCCTACAGAATTTATGTAAAAAATTATATGGTTCAGTCGGTTGTTGCCGCCAGCGGTAATACCAACCGTAATAAAGGCTCTTATCCGACCAAGCAGAAAGACCGCAACAGTACAGATGTACAAAGCTTTGATATGAGTACTATTGTTCTTTCGCCTACTACGTAATTAGCAAAATTCGACAAAAAATATCATAATTTTTTTACAAAGATGGTTAAGCCCGATTATTGACAATCGGGCTTTTTTATGATATAATAATAAAGCTGTCGAACGGGAGCGGAAAAAAGTTGGAAAAAAGAATGTTTTTGGACTTCGGAAAGTTAAGTTTGCAGAAATTCTTTGAACAATTTAAAAAAAAACGCTTGACAAAACCGTTTGAAAGTGATATAATAATTAAGTTGTCCGACACGGGCAACACCACAGGTTTGAAAAAAACTTCTGAAAAGGGGTTGACAAACAAAAGAAACTGTGGTATAATAATTGAGTCGCTTTTCGGAGCAACGGTCACGAAAAAAAGTTTTTTTGAAAAATCTTGAAAAAGTACTTGACAAAAACTTGAAAACGTGATATAATAAATAAGCTGATTAATCAGCAC
>JAGAQS010000315.1 GCA_017622635.1 Ruminococcus sp.
GATTCAAGTTCTTCATGGTGGAGCAAGTACATATCTTTTTCACCGACACCTTTGAAATTGTAAACCCTCTTTATTTCCATAGGTTCAGTTTCAACCCACTTGCCGTCCTCAATGTAACTGCCCTTTGCAGAAACTTCACGTATATTTATTTCAGGGTTGAAGTTTGTCGCAAACGGATAGCCGTGGTCACCGCCGTTACAGTCAAGAATGTCAATGTAGTTGATTTCGTCAAACTGATGTTTCATTGCGTAAGCCGAGAATACGCCCGTAACCCCTGGGTCAAAACCACTTCCGAGAAGTGCCGTGATTCCTGCCTGTTCAAACTTCTCACGGTATGCCCACTGCCATTTGTATTCAAACTTTGCAGTGTCAAGAGGTTCATAATTTGCCGTATCGACATAATGCGTCTTGGTTGCAAGGCAAGCGTCCATGATAGTCAAATCCTGATAAGGAAGTGCAAGGTTGAGAACAACATCAGGCTTATATGCGTTGATAAGTTCAACAAGTTCGTCAACGTTGTCGGCATTTACCTGTGCAGTTTCAATAACTGTCTTTGTAGTCGGCTGGAGCTTGTCACGCAAAGCGTCGCACTTTGACTTTGTACGGCTTGCAATCATTATCCCCTCAAAAACCTCGCTGTTCTGACAGCACTTGTGAATTGCTACAGAGGCTACCCCTCCGCAACCGATAATCATACATTTTCCCATTTTTTAATACTCCTTTATAATAATTTTTTCCCTATGGTACATACAACAAGAAACAATGCTATAAAACCGAAATTCATTCCAACCTCATATGAAGAACGATAATCCATTATATCGTTTTCAACAAGGTATATTTTTGGATTTTCGGGGTCGATTTTTATCTTTATTATATCACCGGTTTTGTATTTCCCATTTACTGTAGTATATTTCGCATGACCTTTAAAATTTTTACCGTCTGAATTGTAAGTAAAATGTGGCGTGTATACTGTTGTTGTTATTCTGCCACTTGTCTGCGTATCTTTTTCAATACGAATAATTTCGGCTTTTATATACTGTATGCAGTGCTTTTGCTTATAATTCAGCGATGCCATGTTAAAAAACCCGATTACAAACACCGCAGCAGAAGCTAAAATCAGAACGTAAAAACAAAAATCTGAAGAACTTGATTTCCATTTCATGTCTGTCTCCTTTTAAACTCAACTTAAGGCAAGTAACATTTCCCTGATAATCTTACACGCCACAGCCGTTGACGCTCCCGACTGGTCATAAGGCGGACTGAGTTCGTTAACGTCACAGCCAACAATATTCAATTCACTGCATACAAGAGTTAACGCCTTACGTAGTTCACCAAAAGTAACGCCTTCTGCCTCAGGTGTACCCGTTCCACAGAAAACAGACGGGTCAAGCACATCAAGGTCAACGGTAAGATAAATATTTTTATTTTTGAGTTTTTCAACTGTTTCCGAAAGTCCGTCAAATGTAAACTTATGCATTTCCGTATGATTTTCGGCAAACCTAAATTCTTCCCTGTCACCGCTCCTTATACCAAACTGAAATATATGACCGTCTCCGACAAGTTCGTGACATCTTCTCAGTACACACGCATGAGAAAGTTTCTGTCCTAAATAATCATCACGCAAATCGGCGTGTGCGTCAAAATGAATTATATACAAATCGTCGTACTTTTCTTTTACTGCACGCACCTGACCAAGTGTAACAAGATGTTCACCGCCAATCATAAACGGAATTTTACCGTCATTAAGTATAATTTCTGAACGTTCCTTTATATCGTCAAGAACCTGCTCAGGACTTCCGAAAGGCAGTTCCAAATCTCCGCTGTCAAAATATTTATAGTCCGTCATATCCCTGTCCTGATACGGACTGTATGTTTCTATTCCGAAACTTTCATTTCTTATTGCAGACGGTGCAAACCTTGTACCTGCACGGAAACTTGTTGTACCGTCGTAGCCTGCTCCGAAAAGCACAATTTTTGCGTCACTGTATTCACTGTCACAGGCAATAAAAGTCTGTACATTCTTATTCAACATCTCTCAAAAGCTCCTCTACATAATTAGGCAGTGCAAAAGCACCTGCATGAAGTTTTGTATTATAGTATTTTGTTTTCATTCCGAGAAGATTCCACTTTGCAGAATTGAGGTCATGCACGGGGTGGTATTTTTTTGACGCAAACCCGAAAAGCCAGTGTCCCGACGGATAAGTAGGTATGTGTGCCTGATATACCCTGCTTATCGGAAAACTTTCAACGATTCTCTTGTGTGACCTCTGCATTGCCACAGCGTCCTCGTCATAGAACGGGCTTTCATGCTGATTTACCATTATACCGTCGTCATGGAGAGCCTTGAAACAACTGCCGTAAAATTCTTTGGTAAAAAGTCCCTCACCGACACCGAAAGGGTCTGTAGAATCAACTATAATAACGTCGTACTTATCTTCACAACGGCGTATGAACTTAACGCCGTCCTCATAGAAAATATGCACCCTTGAATCGTCAAAACGACACGCCGTAGTCGGCAGATATTTTTTGCTTACCTCAACAAC
>JAGAQS010000316.1 GCA_017622635.1 Ruminococcus sp.
GTGCAGGTGCGGACGGCGAAATTATAAAAACGGCTTCCGAATACGGATTCAAACTCGGACTTGCCTTTCAGATTATTGATGATATACTTGATGTTACGGGAAATACCGCAGACATCGGAAAACCCGTCGGCAGTGACGCAGAAGAAAACAAAACAACTTTCGTTACTCTTTACGGAGTGGAAAAGGCTCAGGAAATCGCAGATAAAATTACCGCGGAGGCTATTGAATGTCTCGGCAGAATAAAAAACAACGGTTTTCTTGTTGAACTTACGGAAATGTTGCTTAAAAGGAAAAAATAAGGAAAAGGAGTGCGGTTTTTTTATCCGCATTATATAAAATGAATGAATACGAAAAACCAAAAGCAGACATAAGTTTGTCGGAACTTAATCTGCCGAAAGACCTGAAAAAATTATCTCTGAAACAGTGTGAATCACTATGCGGTGAAATAAGGGAAATGCTCATATCTACCATATCAAAGAACGGCGGACACCTTGCTTCAAATCTCGGTGTTGTCGAGCTGACAATGGCTATTCACCGCAGTTTCAATTCTCCCGACGATAAAATAATATGGGACGTGGGGCATCAGACTTATGTGCATAAGATTCTGACGGGACGTGCAGACAGATTTTCAACCATAAGGCAGGAAAACGGAATTTCAGGTTTTCCGAAACCCGAAGAATCCGTTCACGACGTGTATATAAGCGGTCACAGCAGTACTTCCGTATCGGTTGCCTGTGGAATTGCCGAAGCAATGAAACTTCAGGGAAAGGATAACTATACGGTTGCCGTTATCGGTGACGGTGCAATGACGGGCGGAATGTTCTATGAGGCAATGAACAACGCAGGAAAAGAACTCAGGAGTAACATGATTGTTATTTTAAATGACAATGATATGTCAATTTCAAAGAACGTCGGTGCATTGTCAAAACATCTTACCAATCTCAGCAATTCGGAACAGTATATCTCCACGAAGAAAAACGTTGAAAATACGCTCCATGCCATTCCCGTTCTGGGCAAACCCGTTGCAAAGGGAATAAAAATCACAAAGGACGCTGTTAAGTACAGGATTCTTGAACAGAGTTCAATGTTTGAAAATATGGGGTTTGTATATCTCGGACCTGTAAACGGTCACAGTCTTTCCGACCTTGAGAGAGTTATACGCAGGGCTAAAGCCTGTCACAAACCCGTCGTTATTCACGTCAAGACGAAAAAGGGAAAAGGTTATCCGCCTGCCGAAAAAAATCCGGGTGAGTATCACGGCATTTCAAAATTTGACATTGAAACGGGTAATCCCGAAGTTTCGGCGGATAAGTGTTATTCGACCGTTTTCGGAAAGGAACTTGTACGGCTTGCCGAAAAAGATGACAGAATATGTGCCGTTACTGCGGCTATGAAATACGGTACGGGATTACAGTTTTTCAGTAAACGTTTTCCCGAAAGGTTCTATGATGTAGGCATTGCCGAACAACACGCCGTAACATTCTGCGGAGGTCTTGCGTCTATGGGACAGATACCTGTTTTAGCCGTGTATTCAAGTTTTTTACAGCGTGCCTATGACCAGCTTGTCCATGATGTCTCAATAGGTAAACTTCATATTGTACTTGCTGTTGACCGTGCGGGAATCGTAGGGGAGGACGGCGAGACACATCAGGGAATATTTGATGTACCTATGCTTACAACTATACCGTATACCGTGATATATTCACCGTCATGCTATGACGAACTCAAACTCTGTATGAAAAAGGCAATGTATGCAAACAAATGTATAACTGCCATACGTTATCCGAGAGGTTCGGAAGAAGTATCTTTCAACCGTGATTATCTCAGTACGGAATATCTTTTTATGCGTGGTGAAAAAAGCGATACACTCATTATATCTTACGGCAGGCTTTACAATGAGGCTTATAAGGCTCAGAGTATTCTCAGCGGTGACGGCATTGAATGTGATTTGCTGAAACTTACGAAAATATATCCGATAAGCCATGACATCACTGACGAAATAAAAAAGTACAGACGTATAATTTTCTTTGAAGAGGCAATAGGTTCGGGAAGTATTTCCGAGAAAATCGGTTGCAGACTGGCAGAATGCGGATATTCGGGAGACTACAGCAGAATTGCAATAGACGGTTATGTTAAACAGGCATCTGTAAAGTCGTCACTTGAAAAACTTGGTTTTACGTGTGAAAAAATGGCTGATTATGTACGAAAGAGGTGTATAACCGATGGCAAGGCTTGACGCTGAACTTGTTTCACGTGGTATTGCCCGAAGCCGTGAACGTGCAAAAGAGATGATAAAGTCAGGAAGTATAAAAGTAAATTCGGTAACGGCAAAAAAAGCGTCTGCGGAAGTTTCGGAAAATGATGTTATCGAATCGTCCGAACAGGAATTATACGTCGGCAGAGGTGCATTGAAAATTGAAAAGGCTGTGACGGTATTCGGACTTGACTTTTCGGGGAAAGTCTGTCTTGACATAGGTGCGTCAACAGGCGGGTTCACGGATTTTATGCTGAAAAACGGAGCGGAAAAAGTCTTTGCCGTAGATGTCGGACATGGACAGCTTGCAAAGTCTCTCATAGACGACAGCAGGGTTGTGAACCTTGAGGGGACGGACATAAGAAAAGTTACTGCCGAAACGCTCGGCAGTATGGCTGACTTTATTTCTGCGGACGTTTCATTTATTTCACTTAAAATGATTCTTCCGAAAATCCATGAACTCCTGAAAGAAGGTTCAGATGCGGTTGTACTTATAAAACCGCAGTTTGAAGCAGGCAGAAAGGACATAGGAAAACACGGGATTGTAAATTCCAAAAAAGTTCACGAGCGTGTACTTTCGGAAATTGACGCATCTGTAGCAGGTGTCGGACTTTTTGCCGTTGATTATACATTTTCTCCCGTAAAGGGCGGAAGCGGTAACATAGAATATCTTGCACACCTGCGGAAAACGTCGGAAACTCCGTTGATACGCAATTTTAAGGAACTTGTTGAAAATTCATTCGGTAAATTGAAGGAGCAGTCTTATGAAAGCAGCATTGTACCCTAATTTTCAGAAGAAAAACGCACTCAAATGTGCAAGGGAAACGTGTGACGTACTTAATACGGCAGGAATTGAAGTGTGTGTAAGTGATGAATTCAGAAATGATTTTGCGGACAAACCTTTTGTTAATTTTGAAGATATAGGACAGTCGGCGAAAACGGCGGATTTTGTCATTGCAATAGGCGGTGACGGTACTATCTTACGCTGTTCAAAGCTTCTTGTCGGAACAGATACAAAGTTACTCGGTATAAATACGGGTACTCTCGGATTTATGGCGGGTCTGGAGGCTGACCAGCTTGACAAACTTAAACTTCTGAAAACGGGTGACTATGAAATTTCAGACAGAATGACCCTTGATGTCGTATTTACGGAAAACGGTAAAAAAGTTACTTATACCGCACTGAATGAAGTTTCGGCACGTTCGGGAAGTTTCAGAATATGTGACTTTGACGTATATTCCGATGGTTATCTTGTCGGTAAATACCGTGCTGACGGTGTTCTTTTCAGTACGCCGTCGGGTTCTACAGCTTACGCACTTTCGGCAGGAGGTCCTGTTATAGAACCTGACCTTGAATGTATTGAAATGACACAGATTTGTCCGCATTCGCTTTTTTCAAGGGCAACACTTTTTTCGTCATGCCGTAAACTCCGCCTTACAAGCAGTACACGCAGGGAGGAATATATGGTTATAAGCGTTGACGGTGAATTGCACATAAAACTGAAAACGGACGAATCAATTGAGATATGCCGTGGAAAGCATAATATCAGGTTTATAAATCTTATCGGGAACTCTTTCCATGAATCACTTTGCAGGAAATTGTGTAAGCCGATTAAGTAGGGGAAAATGCAGATTATGAAAAATCATAGACATGAATTGATAATTGAAATAATAAACAGTCAGCCCGTACCGACTCAGGAACTTCTGGCAGAACTGCTTGCACAGAAAGGCATTAAAACAACTCAGGCTACTTTGTCCCGTGATATACAACAGCTTTCACTTGTGAAACAGCGTGATGCCAACGGGGTTTACAGGTATACACTTCCTGCGGCGGCGGCAGAGGAAAAAAGTCTTTTTGCGGAAGCGGTTATTTCGGTTGACTATGCAATGAATACAATTGTGCTGAAATGCCGTGCAGGAATGGCACAGGGAACGTGTGCGGCGATTGATTCGGTCAATCATGAGGGAGTAGTGGGAACTATTGCCGGAGATGATACGATATTTATTCTTGTGAGAAGTGAGGCGGACGCTAAGAAACTTTCCAGAAAATTCAAAAGTGAACTCTTTTACGGGAGGTAATGGCAGAAAATATGCTAAGGGAAATTTATATTAAAAACCTTGCGGTAATAAAAGAGGCAACTATACCGCTTACGGACAATCTGAATATTTTTACAGGTGAAACGGGTGCAGGAAAATCAATACTTATAAACGGTATAAATGCGGTTCTCGGTCAGAGGGTTACAAAAGACATAGTACGTACGGGCTGTGACAAAGCTGTTATAACGGCGTTGTTTACGGAACTTTCCGCAGATATTCTTGAAAAACTTGACGAACTCGGTATATCCCATGAAAATGAAGAAATAACCGTGACACGTGAAATAAATGCGGACGGAAGAAGTGTCGCACGTATCAACAGCCGTACAGCGTCTGCGTCACTTCTCAGGGAAGTCGGCAGTATGCTTATAAATATTCACGGTCAGCATGACAA
>JAGAQS010000317.1 GCA_017622635.1 Ruminococcus sp.
CTGACTTTCTCGCCTTTGCGTCTGTGCAGACCCCTGAACAGAATTTCACGCATTTTCTTCACCTCTCTTTTTCTGTACTCAGTCTGCACGGAGTTCCCATATATCTGCACTGCCGACAGTTTCCTTTTATCCGGTTTGTGATTATGTTTCTGTCACGTTCCTGCCGAAACTGCTTCTCGGTCTTGTAAAACTTACATATCTTGTTCGTTCCGTCACATTGCACACCAACAAGTATACTGCAATATTTTCTGTAAGCGACTCCGACGAATCTACACGTTTCTTCTTTCACTTTTATCACCTCGCTAAAAAAATGTAAGCTGAATATTACCATTAAGAAAATCCCACCTGAACGGTAAATCAGGATTAATTATGCCGTCATCTTCAAGCTGGAAACGCTTTTCATAGTCATGCACTGTATGATTTGGCTTGAAAGCTATCGGTGAGTCATTGTCCCATTTCAGCAGTAAATCCCAATATTCAGGATAATTTTTTCTTAGCTGCCTTAATTGCCCTACGCTTTGATTATGGCAAAACCAACAACCGCCACGATTTGAAGTTGTATAAATCGGTGACAGCAAGTCATGTTGTACACACCAGTCATGGCACATTTTTTCCGTCCATTCAGCCTGTACAAGAGGAGATATTTTTCTGTCCGAAAGCACCTTAAAACGCTGTGGCTCGTCATAAGCAATACCAATATATGAAACCGCATTTTTGTCAATCTTATTCAATACCGAAACTTTCAGTTTGCTGTTGCACCATGTACCTTTTATCATAGGGAAGCCATAAATATGCCCTGAATTGATACTTTTTCCGCCTGCTTTTATAGTGCGATAAAAAATATCTTCATAAGTTACACCAGCAGAAACGTGTTCAACTGCAATACCATAGCGTTCCCTGATGATTTGGTCAGCCTTTTCTTTAAACGTAAGCATCGGTGGCAAGTCGGCAGGAATGGTTTTTGTTGCCCATATTTCAGCGTGGATTATTCTGCCTAATGGCAATCCAAGCTGTTCTATTGCACCCAGACAGGCAATACTGTCCTTGCCGTAGCTCAGGCTTAAAATATACTCCATTTTCTTACTCCCCTCTAAATTTCCTTACTTCCGCCCATTTCATATCAGACATTTTTTTCACTTCCTTATATTCAATCTTTCGCAATACTCGTCCCACGTTTCCTGACGAAATTTACCGCTGTATATGTACCTTTGGGCAAATTCAAGCTGTAATTTATTCGGGACAATTCCGAAACGTTCATTGCGTTCTGCCTGTGCGTAAATTGTTATCCCCCTGAATTTTTTCAGGCACTCAACACGCTGTACAGCGTTGTCTATGTCGGACGTTACAAGCAGGTATATAAACACTCTGTAAGGCTTTACACCGTACGTTTCAAGCAGTCTGACGGCATTTTCAACGGCTTTTATCTGTCCCGTAGTATCGCAACTGAAACGTATGTATTTAATCCACTTCAGACGTGAAAGAATTTCTGTGATTCTGTCGGTGACAAGACGTGCGTCCATACCCTGATTGAGGTCAATAGCATAACCGCTGTCAATAAGGCTTTCAAGCTGATTTATTCCGTACTCACAGGCTAAAATATTGTTGTCCATGAGTACAAGTTTTCTGCTATCAGGTCTTATAAGTTCCTGCCACGTCCTGTAAGGTTTTATACCACCCTCTTTTTCAGGAACAACGCACCACCGACACTTGTTGGGACAGCCCCTTGTTATGTAACCTATGGCATAGTCGCAGTCGGGATATATTGAGTAGTCAGGAAACATATTTTCTATTTCGTCAGGCAGTACCGAATGAATGTCATATCCTGTACCGCCCTTTATGGTGTCCGCCGGAAGATACGGATTTTCAGGCGTGAAATCAAAAATCTTGCTTGAATACACTCTGTCAAAGTCTCCTATAGGATACCACCATTCAACCGTGTCGCCCTGTGACTTGTGCCATGCCGAAATCTTCATCAGTGCGTAATTCGGGAATGTCTTTCTTTTAAGCGTTTCTGCCTCGCTGTCATGAAGTCCGATTTTCAAGTTATTACCTCAGTATTGCCATGCGTTGAAATTGTCAGTTGACGGGTTACAGTTGTCAAGCAGTTTACGCATACAATCGGGACATAAATTGATAACAACATTTTCAAGATTTTCGCCCGCCATTTTGACATCCATTTTTTCACTTTCCTTGTCCGGTACAGGTGCATGACAAGCAAATAAAATGCAGTTTGCGTTTATAAGGCATCCGCTTCTTTCAGTATATTCTCTGCCGTCTCTTCGTGCTTTGGATGCTTCGGCAAAGTCGTATTTCGGATTGTCGTAAAGTCCCTCATACCAGTCATACAGGTTGTCGCAAAAGCA
>JAGAQS010000318.1 GCA_017622635.1 Ruminococcus sp.
AATGCCCCTCGTTCTTCACGGCGGTACAGGTATCCCCGACGATATGATTACAAAGGCTATTTCTCTCGGTGTTGCTAAAATCAACGTTAATACAGAGTGTCAGCTCGTATTTGCAGACGCTACAAGAGCTTACATTGAGGCAGGCAAGGACAAGCAGGGCAAGGGCTTTGACCCGAGAAAACTCCTCGCTCCTGGTTTTGAAGCTATCAAGGCTAAGGTTAAGGAAAAAATGGAACTTTTCGGAAGCGTTGACAAGGCTTGATTTTAAAAAAATTACGGACACTGTAAAAGGTGTCCGTTTTTTTGTTGTCAGATTTATTTTTCTCTGCATATAATGTTATGGGAAAACTGTTTTTCCAAATAATAAAAGGAGGAATTTTTATGGCGACTTTTTATAATCAGGCTACGTTGTCATATAACGGAAATGTCAGAAGTTCCAACGTGACGACAGGTCAGATAATTGAAGTTCTTTCTGCTGCAAAAAATGCCGTTCAGGAAAGCTATACGCCCGACAATGACGTTGTTTTTGCAGTCAGTATTATAAACAAAGGCAATACTGCTTTCAATAATATAACTGTTTCCGATAATCTCGGTTCTTATACTGTTTCAGGAAGTAATACGGAAGTTGTTCCGCTGACTTATACGGCGGATTCAGTGAAACTCTATGTAAACGGTGTTCTCCAGACTGCCCCTACGGTTTCGGCAACAAATCCGCTCACCATAGAAAATATAAATATTCCCGCAAATTCAAATGCTATTCTGATTTATGCCGCAAAACCCAATCAGTTCGCACCTCTCGGTACGGACGGCAGTATAACAAACAGTGCGGTAATAAGCGGTAACAACTTTGCCGATATTACAGCAACAGAAACTGTTATCCCTGACAATACCGCCAACCTTAATATCAGTAAGTCGCTCAGTCCTACGGAAGTTGAGGAAAACGGTGAAGTGACCTATACTTTTGTTATTGAAAACTACGGCAACACGGCTTCCGTCCCCGCCGACAATGTAATTTTCCGTGATGTATTCAGTCCCGTTCTTAATTCACTTAATGCAACGTTCAACGGTACTCCGTGGACTCTTGGAACAAATTACAACTATGACAATACAACGGGTGAATTTGTCACTCTTGACGGACAGATTGAAGTTCCCGCCGCACAGTTTACGCAGGACGCACAAACAGGTGCATGGTCTGTACAGCCCGGTGTAAGTACCCTTGTTATAAACGGAAATATTCAGAGCTGATTAATTAAGAGCGGGTTTAATTATCCGCTCTTTTTTTATTTGTCTGACAGTCGGAAAGTTAAGAATTATTTAAGGAAAATCCATGATATAATTAAAGAGGATATATTATAATCATTTTATACAATGAATAAGGAGCGATAAAAATGGTTGTAATAAAAAAATACTTTAATATTATTTCCGGAATATTTTTTACGGTTGTAATATTGTTTTCTGCAAATTCCGTTATACCGCTTGTCAGCAGGGAACTTGATTCAAAAATATGTGGAATTATATTTCCAGTTATTCTTATAACAGCATCATATTTTCTGTCATCTGATGCAGG
>JAGAQS010000035.1 GCA_017622635.1 Ruminococcus sp.
GATTTCTTTTTCAATGCAGATTTGTTTTTTTACACTGAAGATAATTCGCTTGGCACGAGAAATTTATATAAATAAATATAAATCAGACCGTTGCTTAGTTTGAATTAAGCAACGGTTTTGTTTTTTGGAGGTATTTATGAAAAAAATAAGTATAAAAACAAGCAGTCCGTATGAAGTTATAATAGAAAGGGGGAGCATTGAAAAATGTGGGGAATATATTTCTTCCGTTACGAAGTCAAGAAAAACGGCTGTTATCACCGACGATATTGTAGAAAAGCTTTATGCCGATACTGTTGTTAAGTCACTTGAAAAAAACGGTTTTGAATGTTCGGTGTTTTCTTTCCCTAACGGTGAACAGTCAAAAAATCTTTCTGTACTTGGTGAAATATTTCATTTTCTCAGTGAAAACAATATAACAAGAAGTGACATTATAATTGCTCTCGGTGGCGGAGTAGTGGGCGATATTACGGGTTTTGCGTCTGCGTGTTTTCTGAGGGGAATTGACTTTGTACAGATTCCCACAACCCTGCTCGCACAGGTTGATTCGTCTGTAGGAGGAAAAACAGCTGTTGACATTCCCGACGGCAAAAATCTTGTGGGAGCGTTCAAACAGCCTGCACTTGTAATATGTGACAGTGACACCCTTAAAACCCTTACGCCTGAAATACTTTCCTGCGGTATGGCAGAAGTAATAAAATACGGCATGATTCGTGACGGAAATCTTTTTGAACTGCTTGAAAGTCATAACCTTGAAAATGTTGACGAAATAATGGACGAAATTGTTTATACCTGCATTGACATAAAACGTGACGTTGTGGAGAATGACGAATTTGACAGGGGTGAAAGAATGATTCTGAATTTCGGTCACACTCTCGGTCATGCAATTGAGGGCTGGCACAATTATACCGATTATACTCACGGTATGGGTGTAGCTGTCGGAATGTGTCTTATTACCGATAAGTTCGCCACCGACCTCTCCGAAAGACTTAAAAAATGCCTTACTGCCTATAAACTGCCTGTATCTACGGAAGCACCGATTAATGAACTTCTGCCTTACTGTATGAAAGATAAAAAACGTGAATCGGGAAATATAAGTTATATAGTGTGCGGAACGGTCGGAAAAGCTGAAATCCGCAGGACTTCTGTAAGCGAATTTGAAAAAATCATGGGGGAATGACAATGGATATAAAAATTACTCCGTCACTTCTTAAAGGAAACGTTGATATTCCGTCCTCTAAGAGTGTGGCACACCGTATGCTTATATGTGCGGCACTGTCTGATGGTGAATCGGTTATAAGCGGAATAAGCGGGTCAAAGGATATTGAGGCAACCGTCAACGCCATGACCGCACTCGGAGCAGGTTTTTCCGCCGGACAGCATGGCGGCATAAACGTCTGCGGACTTAAAAACAAGCCTGAAAAAGCCGTTATTGACTGTAATGAAAGCGGTTCGACGCTGAGGTTTATAATACCTGTTGCGGCGGCATTCGGTGTTACTGCGGAATTTCACGGCAGGGGCAGACTTCCGCAACGTCCCATTGATATCTATATAAGAGAACTCGGTAAACATGGTATAACTTTTGATTACAACAATACCATGCCTTTTACCATGTCGGGACAGCTTACAAGCGGTATCTATGAAGTAGAGGGAAACGTGTCATCACAGTTCATTACGGGACTTCTTTTCGCACTTCCCCTTCTTGACGGTGATTCTGAAATTGTTCTGACTTCGCATCTTGAATCACGCCCGTATGTTGATATTACAATTGATGTTATGAAAAAATTTGGTGTTTTTGTTGAAGAAACCGAAAAGGGTTTCCGTATAAAAGGCGGTCAGACTTATAAATCATACAGCGGAAAAGTTGAGGGGGACTATTCACAGGCGGCATTTTTCTATGTTGCCAACGCACTGGGTTCGTCGGTTACTCTGAACAATCTGAATCCCGACAGTGTTCAGGGTGATAAAAAAATACTTGATATTATTGACAGTATGTGTTATAATGGAAATATCGGAAATTTCCGTGCAGACTGTTCCGACATTCCCGACCTCGTACCGATTCTTGCCGTTCTTGCATCTTTCGGCAAGGGTGAATCCGTGATTTACAATGCCGAACGCCTTAAAATAAAAGAGAGCAACAGGCTTGAAACAACTGCCGACCTTATAAACAATATCGGGGGAAATGCCGAAGTCACCGACGACGGTATTATTATACGCCCTACAGGTACAATGCGTGGCGGTACGGTTGACAGTTTCGGCGACCATCGTATAGTAATGGCTGCGGCTGTTGCCTCAACCGTGACTGACGGTGACGTTATTATAAAAGGTGCGGAGGCGGTTGAAAAGTCCTATCCCGATTTCTTTGAAGATTATAAAAAGCTGGGAGGAAAAATAAATGTCATCAGTCTGGAATAACAGGATTTCCGTTTCACTATTCGGCGAGGCTCACAGCAATGTCATAGGTGTTACTGTAAATAATCTCCCTGCGGGTGAATATATAGATGCAGAGGAACTTGACAGGTTTATGTCAAGAATAAACCGTAAAAAAGAAAGTATGGATTTTCTGCGTAAAGAAAGCGTTGTCCCCCATATAATTTCGGGAGTGTACAACGAACGCACAACGGGTGCACCGCTGAGCGCTTTGATTCAGAACAACGTTTCGGAAACAGACGGTTTTTCAAGTCTCGGCAGGCTTGCCCGTCCCGGTCATGCCGACTATACGGGTGCGGTACGCTACAGGGGATTCAACGACGTCAGGGACAGCGGTCACTTTTCCGAACGTCTGACCGTTCCGTTGTGTTTTGCAGGTGCGGTTTGCGGACAGATTCTTGAAAGACGTGGTATATATACAGGCTCTCACATTGCACAGGTTCACACCGTAAAGGACAACCCTTTTGATTATGTGAATCTCAGGCGTGACCATATTATAAGTATGAGGGAAAAAGAGTTCCCCGTAATAAATGACCGCAAAGGCTGGATTATGGCACGCAGAATA
>JAGAQS010000319.1 GCA_017622635.1 Ruminococcus sp.
AGGTTGAGGAACTTGAAAAAATCGTTTCCGAATACGACAGCAGAAAAGTTTTTGCCTCAAATCCGATGATTAAGAAAGTTGTATCCTCACTTATTGACGGTACTGTTTCAGACGGCGGAAGCGGTGATTTCCGTGAACTCTATACTTCACTTCTCGACGGTGCAAGCTGGCACGCTCCCGACCATTATTATCTCCTCGGCGACCTTGAAAGCTACGTCGAAACAAAACTCAAATCAAACAGTGATTACAGTGAAAACAGACTTGCTTTTGCAAAGAAGCAGTGGCTTAATATGTGTAATGCAGGTAAATTCAGTTCAGACAGAACAATTGCCGACTATGCAGAAAATATCTGGAATATAAAGTAATATATTTTATACCGCAGTCCGTTTTGTGACTGCGGTATTTTTTATCTGAATTTACAATTTTACTGTATATTAATATGAACTTTTAAGTGCGTACAGGCAAAAAATTAATATAATTATTAATATATGTATATATTGGTATTTATTTACGGTCAAATTTATTTAATATGTAAAAATCATTAAAAAAGCTTTTATTCCTGTACTTTTTATGATATAATAGTATTTAGGCAGTGCAGATAATATGTTCTGTTTTAATGTAAAAAATACAGGAGGGGCTATCATGGATAAAAAGAAATTATTTACTGTTATGTCGCTTGCAATAGGTTTAGGCACTCTGACCGTTTTGAGTGACAATACAAAAATCAACGTTTCTGCAACGGATACGTCATCTGTTCAGAAATTCGGTGATATTAACAACGACGGTTTTGTTGACACTGTTGACGCAACAGCCGTACTTATTGAATATGCACATCTTTCAACTTCAGGAAAAGGAACTTTTACCGAAGTTCAGACAAAAAATGCGGATATTGACAATAACGGTCTTGTTGATGCCGTAGACTCAGCGTACATACTTTCATATTATGCGTATGTTTCGGCAGGAGGAAATACTGGGTTCAGAGAGTGGGCAGACGAAAAAATTAATTCTTCACGTCCTTCAACAACCACAACAACGCAGTCTGTTCAGACTACCGTTTCAAATTCAACCACAACTACCACCACAACTACAACTGTTTCCGGTATTTCAAAGGTATCTGAAATAAGGTTAAGCAAAACCGAAATGAAAATAGAAGTAGGCAAGACTGATATTTCGTATGTTACAATGTTGCCCGAAAGTGCAACCAATAAAGAGGAAGTATGGACAAGTTCGGACGAAAAAGTTGCTACCGTTGACAAGTGGGGCAACGTCAAGGGAGTTGCAGACGGTGTTTGCACAGTAACAGTCACAAGTGTTGACAATCCGACAGTCAAGGCAGAAATAAAAGTTACAGTCGGAAAGGGCAATGCAAATAAAGTCAGTGAAATAAAGTTAAGCAAAACCGAAATGAAAATAGAAGTAGGCAAGACTGATATTTCATATGTTACAATGTTGCCCGAAAGTGCAACCAATAAAGATGAGATATGGACAAGTTCGGACGAAAAAGTTGCTACCGTTGATAAGTGGGGAAATGTAAAGGGAGTTGCCGACGGTGTTTGTACAGTAACAGTCACAAGTGTTGACAATCCGACGGTCAAGGCAGAAATAAAAGTTACAGTCGGAAAGGGTAACACACATAATTTTCAGCAGATAAACGGTCTTACATATGTTGACGGAATACTTGTCGCAAACAAGAGTTATGCACTGCCGTCAACGTATTCTCCCGAAATGGACGCAACCACAATACAACAGTTCAATCTTCTTTCAAAGGCTGCTGCAAATGAGGGTCTGAATATATATCTTTCATCGGGTTACCGTTCATATTCACAGCAAGATGCAATCTATAACAATTATGTTTCGTGGTACGGTCAGGCTCAGGCAGACACTTTTTCCGCACGTCCCGGACATTCCGAACATCAGACGGGTCTTGCAATAGATGTCAATACAATTGATGATTCGTTTGCAGGTACTCCCGAAGCCATATGGCTTGAAAACCATGCCCACGAATACGGTTTTATTATACGTTATCCGAAAGGCAAGGAAAGTATAACGGGTTACAAATATGAACCGTGGCACATAAGATATCTGGGTGTCGAAAAGGCAACCGCCGTATATAACAGCGGTCTTACTCTTGAAGAATATCTCGGTATAGATTCATATTATCACTGATAAAAAAGGACTGCTTTATATAAGCAGTCCTGATTTTTTATGAAATTTTTTCTACTGTGTATCCCATTTCTTCAAGGAGGTCATCAACGCCCCTGTCACCTGCATAGTGTGCAGAACCTACCATGAACAGATAATTTTTTCCCTCTTTGAGAAATTCGGAAGCCTTGTCTGCCATGCCTTTGTTACGATTGTAAAGCATTACGTCCATATAGTCCGCATAATCGTCCTGAAGGTCGGCGGGCAG
>JAGAQS010000320.1 GCA_017622635.1 Ruminococcus sp.
ATCTCGGTATTCTTAACCATTCACGCCTTAATTCTCTCATATATATGTATGACAGTCTCGGACTTAAAAAAGAAGTAATCATAACACTTATAAGTTATTGCTGTATGATAGAAAAAACAGGTACTAATTACATAGAAAAAATTGCTTACAGCTGGGCGGAAAACAATATCAATACTCTTGAGCAGGCACAGGAAGAAGTACAGCGTCTTACGGCATCACACGATTATGTACATAAAATCATGCGTATTCTTGAAGTTGAAAGGCTTGCAAAGTCACACGAAAAAATGATAGAACAATGGAAAAACATGAATATAACAGACGAGATGATAAGTTATGCATATGAAATAACTGTCAGGAAGTTCAACAGTATCAATTTCAATTATCTTAACGGAATTATTGTAAACTGGCACGAAAAAGGTATTAAGGATATGCAGGGTGTAGATAAGGACAGCGATATACATAAACAGAATAATTCCAAAAAATACGATAAACAAAATGAAGAATTTGACGTTGAGAAATACAGCCGTATATGTATAAATAATTTTGAGGTAATATAAAATGAAATCCGAAATATTTGAAAAAGCACAGATAATCATACAGAACCGCAGAAGAAATGCAGTGACGGAAAGTGAACGTCGTACAGATGAAATAAATAATAAAATCCCTCAGATTAAAGTGATAAACGACACTATATTCAATACCGGACAGGAAGCGGTAAAAATCATATTTGCCGAAAAAAACAAAGAGGTACAGCAGAAGAAAATAGAACAGCTTAAACGTGACAACCTTGAAGCACAGGAGGTTTCAAGACAACTGCTTGTAAACAATGGTTATCCTGCCGACTATCTTGATATTCATTATACCTGTACGAGATGTAACGATACGGGTTATTTCAATAACAATATGTGCGAATGTTTTACAAAACTATGCGGAAAACTTGAAGCCGACGAAATAAACAAACATTCACAGCTTGAACTTTCAAGTTTTGATACGTTTGACCTTTCATACTACAGCGGAAGCGATTACTTCAATATGAAACGTTGCTTTGAATATTTAAAGCAATATGCCGAAAATTTCAATTCCCATTCAGTTAGCCTGCTCATATTCGGTAATACGGGACTCGGTAAAACACACCTTTCCCTTGCCGTCGCAAACAAGGCACTTGAAAAGGGATACAGTGTTGTATATGATTCAGCCATAAATATTCTTAAAGAAATGGAAAAAGAGCATTTCAGCCGTGAACATATTTCTGAAATGTCCGATTTGGTAATGGAAACGGATTTACTCATTCTTGACGATTTGGGAACGGAACACACTACACCGTTTTACAGCTCAACTATTTACAATATAATAAATACACGTCTTAACCGCAGTAAACCGACAATAATAAGTACTAATCTTGACTATAAAGGAATATGCGGAAGATATGAAGCAAGAGTGGCATCACGTCTTACAACAATGTATGTCAACATGAATTTCACGGGTGAAGATGTGAGGTTGCAGAAAAAAGATGAAAAGATAAATCACAGCCGATATTAAATAATATATAAAAAAACAGACCCGAAAGAATGTGAGCAGGTCTGTTTTTTTCAGTTTAAAAGGGTGTGCTGTCGTACATTTTTTTAAGTTTCTCTATAGCTTTCTTTTCAAGCCTTGATACATACGAACGGGAGATATTCAGCTTTTTTGAAGTTTCACTCTGTGTATGAGGACTTTTTCCGTAAAGACCGTAACGGTATACTATAATTTCAAGTTCACGTTTGTCAAGGCACTTATCAAGAAATTCATATAACTGCCTTGAACGTATTATTAAATCAACCTGTTCATGAATGTCAATTCCGTCGTCTATTAAATCCATAAGAGTGAGGGCATTACCGTCTTTATCTGTCTCCACAGGTTCATTTATGTATACATCACCTGCTGTTTTTTTGGCAGAGCGGAAACTCATCAGTATTTCATTTTCAATGCACCTGCTCGCATAGGTGGCGAATTTTGCACCGTTTTTGTAGTCAAAAGTAGAGACGGCTTTTATAAGACCAATTGTGCCGATTGAAATCAGTTCGTCC
>JAGAQS010000321.1 GCA_017622635.1 Ruminococcus sp.
AAATACCGTGGGCTACACGGAAATTCACGCCTGTGGACTGTAGAAAAAATGTGAGTAGTATTTAGTTCTGATACAAAAACATACAGGTTGAAGCAGGAATTTTCTCAATATGGGTATGTTTGTCCATATTTTGAGTAGCAGGATATTAACAATGTTCAACAAATCAAAGAACGTCAAGCGTATTGTAAGCATTTCCGCAGCAGCAGTATGCATGATGTCCGCACTCAATTTTGCACCGCTCAACGACAGGCAGGTTGTTGACGCTGCTGACGTAATGACAGCCTTTGAAATTACGGAAGATATGAAAATAGGCTGGAACTACGGTAACTCACTCGACGCTACAGGCGGTTCGGGTCTCGATACCGAAACTTCATGGGGTAACCCGAAATGTACAAAGGAAACTATAAAGGCTGTTAAGGACAAGGGATTCAATACAGTTCGTCTCCCTACTACATGGTATAATCACATGAACTCCGACGGCACTATTGACCCCGCATGGTTTGCACGTGTACGTGAAATAATTGACTGGTGCTATGAGGAAGATATGTATGTTATCCTTAACATTCACCATGAAGAATGGATTAACAGGGCTGATTTCGATACGGCTTATGACGAAATGTCTGCAAAGCTGAAGTCTGTATGGACTCAGATAGCTACCGAATTCATGGATTATGACCAGCACCTTATTTTTGAGGGTATGAATGAACCACGTGCCGCAGGTACTGAATATGAATGGTGGCTTGCACCGTCTGCACCTAAGGAAAAACTCTTTGAGGTTGTAAACAAACTCAATCAGGATTTTGTTGATACTGTAAGAAGCGTTGATTCTCCGTATAAGGACACAAGACTTTTATCCTGTCCGCCTTATTGTGCATCAGGAAGTGACATTGGTATGATGTCAGGTCTTGAAATTCCTGATGACCCGTATGTTGCCGCATCTGTTCATGCTTATTCTCCTTATAGTTTCTGTATGGATAAGACAGGCGACCACAGCACATTCTCTGAAACTTATGCGGCAGAACTTGAGTCGATTCTCAAGAATATCCGCAAGACTTTCATTGACAATGATATTCCTGTAATTCTCGGTGAATTCAGTGCTTCAAACTACAACAACACAGAGGCACGTTGCGAATGGGCTACAACATATATTTCACTTGCAAAGAGCTATGGTTTCCCGTGTGTACTCTGGGACAACGATGCAAGAGGAAACAGTGACCAGTCGGAAGCACACGACTATCTTGACAGAGATACAAATACATGGTATGAAGATTCGGGTCAGGTTGTTGACGCAATGATGAACGTTCTTGCAGATGATTCTATTGCGTGGGGTGCTAAGGACTTCACAACACAGAAACAGTATACTCATGATGACATATCAAAGGGCAAGGAAATTGCAAATACTGCCGGTGATTACGACAGCGGTGTTGAAGGTAAGGAAGGTTCACCTGCACAGATTATCAAATTCTCTGAATTTGACGGCAAAGATATAGCTGTACAGTATACAGGCGGTGACCCCGAACTTGCATTCATGGACGAAGGCTGGGGAGGCTGGACAACAGTTAAGCCTTATTACATTGATGAAAAGAAAGGTATTGCTTACTTCTCATCTGATGATATTAAAAAAGCATGGGAAAACAATAACGGCGATGTTTCAGGTCTTAACAGTGTTATTATAAGAGCAAACGGTAAGACCACCGTTGTAAAGGCAGCTATCGTCAATAAGGGCGTACTCGTTGAAACCCCCGATAAGCCGACAACTACAACTACAACTGTTTCAGGAAGTGGCGGTGAAACCACAACAACTACAACAACAACTACTACAGGTTCAGGTGATTTCACATTTGAAGTTGTAAAGCTCCCCATTACCCTTACAGGTGAAAAGACAGTTAAGTTTACAGTTGAGGGTACACCTACAGCATCAGTCGGTGGCGGTATATGCTACGAAGACGGCGAATGGGCATCAATCGACTGGAGCGGTAATATAGGCAGTGACGGTAAACTTGAAGTTGAAGTTGACATTTCAAAGATTCCGTCATCTGTAAAAGATGCCGAAATTCAGATTTGGTGGTCAAATGTATGGGACAGTGATAAAGAAGTTGGAATCGACAAGCCTGCTAAAGTTTCCGTTGGTTCTTCAGGTACTTCTACAGGTACAGATGTAAGTTACGGTGATGCTGATGAGGACGGGGAAGTAAATATCAATGATGCTGTACTCATAATGCAGACAATCGCAAACCCTGACAAGTATTCACTTAAATCACAGGGCAAAATCAATGCCGACGTTGTTGACGCAGGTGGCGGTATTACAAACTCAGATGCCCTTGCTATTCAGTATATTGAATCAAAGACAATACAAATTGCAGATTTACCGCTGACAGCCGCTCAGCTTGAAAGTCTGAACAAGTAATTAATAAAAAAGGACGTACTGTAAAAAGTACGCCCTTTTTTTTACTCTTTAACGTAAACCGCTGTTATTTCAGAAATATATGCCCTGTGGTAAGGGTCTTTTCCGAAAAACTTTTCGGGTAATCCGTCATCTGTTGTAAAACCGCTTTCCTGCATATCGTAGTTATAGAGTTTACGGCATACAAGTACGAGGTCTGCTTCTTCAAAAGTCATACAGCCGTCGGTTTCAACGGGTGTCAGACCTGTTTCCTTAACCTTGTCGCAGTCTCTGCCCGAATGTGAACCACAGAAAGAAAGTGCGTTCCTGTACTGTTCACCGAAGAAAGAGGCGGTAAAACATTCGCCGTTGTCTATAAATTCGTATGTATAGCGGTTTGGTCTGACGTAACAGGTAAATACGTTTTTGTTCCAGAGTACACCGAGCTGACCCCATGAGGCAGTCATGGTATTGAATTTTTCCTTATTGCCTCCTGTGAGTAACAGCCATTCTTTTCCGATTTTTTCAAACGGATTGAAAGAGAGTTCTGAAATACTGATTTTTTTAAAAGCCAAAATAAAGCCCTCCTTGTTTATGTATATATATCAATTCACGGATTTATCGGCTTTTTTGCAAATCATACCCTTCTCAGAGCCGATTTGTATCTTAGACGGAGTTTGTCAGTAATAAGTGCGATAAATTCGGAATTTGTAGGTTTGCCCTTTCCCGTGTCAACAGTATAGCCGAAAAAGGAATTAAGGGTGTCAACGTTTCCCCTGTCCCATGCTATTTCTATGGCGTGACGGATTGCACGTTCAACTCTTGATGATGTGGTGTCATATATTCCCGCAACGGTAGGATAGAGAAGTTTTGTCACACTGTCAAGAAGTGTTTTGTCCTCTATTGAATAGAGAATAGCAGTTCTGAGATAGTGATAGCCTTTTATGTGGGCAGGTACACCGAGCTGATGTATAATGTCAGTAACAACAACTTCCATGTCGTCACTGAGACTGTTTGCCCTGTCACCGAGAGCAGAATTTATTGCTCTGCAAAGGTCGTCCGCATCATAAGGCTTGAGAAGAAACTTTGATGCACCGTTGTCTATTACCTGACGTTCAATAAATTCGTTGTCATATGAAGAAGTGACAACAAAAACGGGAAACTTTACACCGAGTTCCCTTACTCGTTTCATAATGGCAACAACGTCACCGTTCTGAGCGTTTATGTCGATAACGACAACGTCGGGCGGGTCATTCCTTATTGATTCGAGAATCACACTGCAATCTTTTCTTCTTGTATAGGCGTACATACCTCTTTCACGGAGCTTGTTGGCGATACTTACACCTGTTTCGGCAGAATCATCACCGATAAGCACCCTTATTTTGTTATTCATTGTTTTTTACCTCCTTTTGTTCTGTAAGTATATTCTACCACATAATAAAAAGGAAGTGCAACGGATTATTTAAGGTTTTTGTGTACTTTAAGCACGGGAAATGAATAAAAAAGCAGACGGAAAAAATTATTGTCGGATTAGCGGTGCGATTTTGCAAGAATGCCGTCGGCAATTGTCCTTACTTTAGTACCGGGCGGAAACAGTTTGTCGGCAAGCTTGGAAACAGCGTTCTTTTTGACTGTGCGTGCATAAACGGGGGCAGTTTCGGGTTCGGTGACGGATTCTGACCAATTTTTATAAGTGCCGTCGGAAATACATGACCGAAGTAACATTCTGTCGGCAGGTGCTGAATGGTACGCAAGAAATTCAAAAGGCAGTTCAAGACCTGTATGTTTCATATCGTCATAAAATCCGCCGAAACATTCACTGAACATTTTTATAAAATCGTCTCTGCCTTTGAGAATCTTCTGATTATTGCCGTCAGGTGAACCGAGTTCACATGTCAGACTGTCATTGTATTTATAGTCATCTTCAATAAGGCTTAATGTGCCGTACACTATAAAACCAAGCATATACGGATTTTTGCAGAAGTCGGATTTAGGCAGTTTGTTCTGTGGAATGTCAAAACCGTACATTGCATAAAGTCCGAAAGCACATCTCAGTGCGAGATATTTCGGGGAATCGGCATCAAGAAGTATTTCCGATTCTATAAATCCCCTCAGCCTGCCCGACTTGACCATAAGCGGAATTACGGGAGAAATAAGTATTGCCTTTGAACCTTTTAAAATGGGTTCTTCAACGTCCTTTTCTACGTTTCCGCCTATGTGCAGGAGTTCTGACGGTTCAACGCCTGAAACCTCCTGAATTTTTTCAAAGTTTTCGGGATTTGTTATAAGACTGTCATAAGAACCGTAACCGCATTTTTCAAGAATACTGTCAATTGTTTGTTTCGGATAAACAGTTTCGGCAATGATAATTGTTTTTTTGCCGTTTTTCTTTGCTTCACGGAAAAGGGTGTTTCCACATTCCCTCACAAATGAAAATCTTTCAATAAGTTCACATTCACGCTTCATGAGGATTTCGGTATCTTCCTTTTTGATTTTGCCCGTCTTTGAAAGTATACTATATATAATATCAATGGTAACGGCTGTCTTGCCGTACTTTTTAACGGCTGAATCCTGTGCGTCAACACGAAGCTGTGTAAAACTCTTTCCCGATTTGCTTACTTTCCTGAAATCATTCTCCATTAACATAAACATATCCCGTACTGATGAAAAAGGACTGACAACAAGTATATCTTTCATTTTAAAGCTTACCGCCTTTACGTTCGCTTTTGAAATTTCACCTGTCATTTTTTTCAGAAGTGTTTTCTGTTCATCTGACAGAATATGTTCATTGACAACTGATTTCATTTGAAAACTCCTTTTTCGGAAATATTACCATTCACTGTATCCGTAATCATTATAATCATAGCCGTAATCATAACTGTAGTCATTGTATCCGTAGTCCTCATTGTAGCCATAGTCCTCACTGTATCCGTAATCATCATATACGGGTGCTTCTGTGGTCGGTTCGGTATATTCTTCCTGTAATTCGGCAGAAAAGTTTCTTGTACCTGCCGAAAGCTGTCCGCCGTTACGGAGATTCTTGTATTCGTCAAGAGTGAGTGAACCCTCTGAATTGTATGCACGTATCATTTCATCTTTTGTTGTATACTTTTCCGAATATTCACCGTTTTCGTCGGCGATATATTCACCGTTCCACAGTCCGAAGAATGACCACACTGAATTATCCCTGAAAGAAACGTCCATATCAGGAACATTGTCACATTCGCTTACTGCGATAATCTTGTTTTGTATGTACTTCTGTGATGCCATGAACTGCTCACAACGGCTTCCGAATTTCCTGTCTGTACCTGTGTAGAGGTCATATGACGCAATGTCATATGTTGAACTGTCAACGGTATATACATCACTCATGCCGTTCCATACCCATATAAGATTATCAAGACCGTAATATTCTGTAAGGCGGTTGTATATCAGATTCCAGAGCCACCTGTAAGCGTCCGCACCGCCTGCTCCCCACCAGTATACAGCACCGTTTTCACTGTCATAGCCAAGTGACGCATCATAAAGCGGTCGCCAGATAACAGGGATACCCTTTTCTTTAAGGGGCATAAGCTGTTTTGTTGCTATTTCGTCAATACTCATCATAAGTTTGTAACATTCTTCGGAAATATAGCCGTCACCGTAAAGGTTGAAAATCTGTTCCTGTGAATATTTTGCAATGTCAACATCAGTCATTGCGTCGAGAATTGAAAAATCACATTCCTGTGCATATACCGACGATTTCAGTGACGGTGACTTCCAGTCCCACGTAATTGCATTTATACCGCCCTGTTCGTGCCACTTGATACAGGCATCAACGTTTTCGGGAGTTATATCTGAATCGGCAGGTGCATCTTCAATCACAGAAAATCTTATTGCAGGATATTGACCCGTAGTCTTGTATATAAGTTCAAGTTCGGTATTTTCCGCACCTGACGCATATTGTCCCGTAAGTGTATATTTACCGTAATTGTCGGCGAGGAATTTCATAAGTTCTTTTGCCTCTGCGGAAGCGTTCGGGTTTACGGGAACGCCGTCCGTCTGATAGCTTATGTTGTTTACGGAAACACTGTTTTCAATGTCAAGATAGTCAAGCATAACGTCACCCTGCGGACAGATTTCTATTTCCGCAGAACCTTTTTCAATGAAAACACCGTAATGTGTGATTTTCTGGAATTGTCCGTCAGAAGTTGTGTCAAAGCTGTAAATTTCCTCACCGTTGATTAATACACGGCATTTTGAGACCATATCGGAGGCTATTCCGAAAGAAAGGTCATAGTGCTGTGTTGCAGGAGAGTCGAAAGTGAATCTGACTGACTTCTGACCCGAATTGTCAAAACCCGTTACATATCCGCCACCGCTGTAGCCGTATCTTTCGTTGGACGGTATAAGACCGTTGCGGAGTCGTTCTCTTTCGGCTTCATAGAGGTCGGAAGCGTAGGAATGTTCAGGTTCGGGGTATGATATTGGTGTTTCGGGGTATGTTTCAACGGGTGGTTCTGTCGTGATTTCTTCCGTTACAGATTCTGTTACGGGTTCGGTAACCGTTTCGGTTACAGGTACTTCCTCAGATGATTCCCCATTGTTTTTATTTGAACTGCATGCAGTAACTGCCGAAACCGACAGAACAGCAGTCAGTGCAACAGAAAGATATTTAAGAATATTCATTTTTTTCCTCCGTTAATCATGCTTTTACCGTATATGTGTAACCTTTTACGGTATTGAATATTATAACGCCGTCCTCAATTCTTGAACCTACAGTTTCACCGTCACATACAATGCTTACAACGCAGTTTATACGCAGACGGCATTCACCGCCGAAGTCCGAAGTAATAAGGGCAGTTCTGAATTTTCCGTTTTCCCACTCAATGTCAACACCGAATCCGCCTTTTGCACGGAGTCCGTTTATGTGACCGCTTTTCCATTCGTCAGGGAGTGCAGGAAGCAGATTTATTGCACCCTCACAGCATTGCATAAGTGCTTCGGTAATTGCAGACGCACCACCGAAATTACCGTCTATTCTGAAAGGCGGACAGTTGTTGAGCATATTGGGGTTGGTTGAGTAGGCAAGAAGATTTTTTATATTTTCGTATACCATACGACCGTCATAAAGTCTTGCCCACATATTCGCAATCCATGCACAGCTCCACCCCGTATGACCTCCGCCGTGAATAAGTCTGCGTATAAGCGTTGCCCTTGCCGCATCGGCGAGTTTAGGTGTTTTGTGTGGGGAAATCAGGCTTGCAGGGAACAGGGCGAAAAGCTGTGAAATATGTCTGTGCCCTATTTCAACTTCGTCATAGTCAACAGCCCATTCTTTTATTTGTCCGTACTTGCCTATTTCAGGCTGTGGAAGTTTTTCAAGCAGTACAGAAAGTTTTTTTGCAAAAGCCTTGTCTTTTCCGAGTATTTCAGCCGATTTTATAACGTCCTGAAAAAGTACCGTTATAATCTGTGAATCCATAGACGGACCCATACAGAGACAGCCTTTAACGCCGTCCTCTGTTAAATACGTATTTTCGGGTGAAACAGACGGACAGGTAACAAGTTTTCCGTCCTCGTTTTCAATGAGGTATTCAACAAAAAATTCCGCCGCTTCTTTCATTATGTGGTATTTTTCGGCAAGAAATTCTTTGTCCATTGTATACTCATAGTGTTCAAAGATATGGAGTGCAAGCCATGCACCGCCCGTGACCCATATAGTAGACGGTAAAAAAGTATCTTGTGGTGCGGTGTCACCCCATATATCCGTATTGTGATGGCATACAAAGCCTTTTTTTACGCCATACATTTCTTTTGCGGTTTTCCTGCCGTTTTCGCATACACGTTCAAGCAGGTCAAAGAGCGGTAAATGACATTCTGAAAGGTTGCAGTTTTCGGCAATCCAGTAATTCATTTGTGTACACACGTTTACACTGTAACGGCTTCCGAGTGACGCTTTCATGTCCTCATTCCATATACCCTGAATGTTCATGGGCTGAGTACCTGCACGGCTTGCCGAAATCATGAGATAACGTGCAAAATTGAAATAGAGTTCTATAAGTTTGTTGTCATGTATAAGACGCTGACATTCCTTGTTGTCGAGTTCGTTTCCACGCAGACGTGCGATTCTCTTGTCTGTTGTAAGGTCTGATATATTGTCACATTCGGAGTTGTCGTCAAGTGAAAATTCCACACGTTCAAAAAGTTCCCTGTAGTCGCTTGCATGACGGAAATAAAGTTCGTCATATTCGCACTGCAAAGCCATTTCAGCATCGACTTCCGCCGATTCGATATAATTTTTTGTATAGAAATTTGTACGTGCCGAAAAAACAATCATAACTTCGTCGGCATTTCTGACTGATATCTTACCGCCGAGGGTTCTTGTTTCACCGCCGTGTGCCTTTGCACCGATAACACCTGCAAAGAATATGCCGTCACGGCTTCCCGTACCGCCTGTATAGAGAATCATGTTCTTGTCACACGGGCGGTTGTTGTCATAATAATCGTCACGTCCGTCTATACTGCACGAAAGTGAAACCGACGACGGTTCAGACGCTGAAATATGTACAATCATTACTTCGTCGGGTGCTGAAACGAATACTTTTCTTGTATATACAATACCGTTTACAGTGAATGAAACGTCCGTGCAGGCGTTTGATATGTCAAGCGAACGTGAATAATCCCTGACCTTGCCGTTAAGTTCCATATTTATATAAAGATTTCCCAACGGCATATAACGACGCATATCAGGTGTTACGCCCTGCATTTTTTCAAATGCTGTCTTTTCAGCCTGCGGAATGTTCCCGCTTTTTATAAGTTCACGGACTTCCTTTAATCCCTCCTGAGCGTCGGGGTTTATACGGTTCCGCAGTCCTCCCGACCAGACTGAATCTTCATTAAGCTTAATTACTTCATCAGCAGGTTTTCCGAAAACCATACCGCCTATTCTGCCGTTGCCGACAGGAATCGCCTGATTGAAATCTTCCGCCGGACTGTCATATCTGAGTATTGTTTCTGTATGCATATTGTTGTACTCCTGTTCAAAAGTTATAATAGCTTTTATTATCATTATATTATATCACAGTTTTATGGCATTTGCAAATTTCCTTGTAATTTCCCATACAATTCTGAAATAAATCATAAATAAACAATATTTTTACGGCTCTGTTTTGGATAAAAATACAACAGACAAGTGGATATTTTACAAAAATGTCAGATAAAGTCATTTTATAACATATAATTTTATGGAAAAAAATCACAAAAGTAATGACAAACAATAAAAAATGTGATATAATGAATTTGTATAACATAATTTTCCGGAGCGTGAATAAAAATGAATAAATATAAAAAGCTGGCGATGAATACCGTTATTTTCGCAATAGGAAATTTCGGTTCTAAAATCCTTGTAATTCTTCTCACACGTCTTTACACCAACAATATCAGTCCTGCAGACAGCAGTACAAAGGAACTTCTCGAAATAACCGCAAATTTCCTTCTTCCGATTTTTACGTTTTCAATGTCCGAAGCAATCATAAGATACGGACTTGACCGTAAATATAAGAAAAAAGAAGTTTTCACAACGGCAATGTGCCTGAACCTTGTGGGACTTGCACTTATGTTTGTGTTTGCACCTTTGCTGAAACTGATACCGTTTCTTGACTTCATAGACGGCTATACGGTGCTTCTTCTTATATATGTGTGTACTTCTGCACTGAGGTCAATATGTTCACAGTTTGTGCGTGCAAAGGGATTTGTCAAGCTGTTTTCGTTCGACGGAATACTTGCCACTCTCACACTCTTTATATTTAACATAATCTTCATTTCAAAACTTCACTGGGGCGTTAAAGGTTTCATGCTCTCGGTAATATTCTCCGACCTGTGTTCAGCAATTTTTCTGTTTATTGTTGCAAACCTCAAAAGATACTTCTACATAGGATACTACAACAAAAAACTTGCAAGAAGTATGATGAGATTCGCAGTTCCTCTTATTCCTACGGTAGTAATGTGGGTAATTACGGGATTCTCTGACAGGCTTTTCATACGTTACATGAAAAGCGATATAGTAACGCTCGGAGAAAGTGCGGCAGGTATTTACGGTTATGCCTCAAAAGTTCCGAACCTTATTTCAATGGTGTCAACTATCTTCTTTCAGGCTTGGAATATGTCGGCAATTATGGAAAACGACTCAAAGGACAGAAGCAACTTCTATGAAAAGGTTTACAACGCATATGAAGCGATTCTGTTTATTGCGTCCGCACTTCTCATTGCAGGGGTAAAGATTGTATCGCCGTTTTTCGTCAGCACAAAGAACTTTTCGGAATATGGGGAAGTGTACAAATATACGCCCGTACTTGTTGTAGCGGTACTGTTCATGTGCCTTGACCAGTTTTTAAGCAGTATATACACCGCCACAAAACACACAAAAAATTCATTCTGGACAAGTTTTGTCGCAAGTATGGCTAATATAGTTTTGAATTATTTTCTTATTCCCGTATGGGGCATACAGGGTGCGTCAATTTCGACGTTCCTGAGTTATTACCTCTGTTTCTGGGCAAGAATAATTGACGCAAGATATTATATTCCGTTCAGGTTCAACGGTGTCAAGTCGTCTGTAAATACATCTGCACTTCTGATAATGTGCGTTCTTATGGTTGCACAGCCTGCATTTTACGGATTCTTTACGTTTGTACTTCTTGCTTTCGTACTTGTAAACAATTATCAGTCACTTATGCTTACCGCACGTAAGCTGTTAAGAAGAAAATAAAGAGGAGGTTTTTTTCATGTCTACACCGCACAACAATGCAGAAAAAGGCGATATCGCAAAAACAGTAATCATGCCCGGTGACCCGTTGCGTGCAAAGTTCATAGCCGAAAACTATCTTGAAAATCCCGTATGTTACAATGAAGTAAGGGGAATGTACGGTTATACGGGAGTTTATAAGGGTAAAAGAATATCTGTTCAGGGCAGTGGCATGGGTATGCCGTCAATGGCTATATATTCATGGGAACTGTTCAGCGAATATGACGTTGACAACATCATAAGGACAGGCACGGCAGGTGCGATTTCCGATAATGTCAGTCTGAGGGACATTATTATTGCCATGAGTGCAAGTACAAATTCCGCCTATGCTTCACAGTACAATCTCCCCGGAACTTACGCCCCCACTGCCTCGTGGGAACTTCTTTCACAAGCCGTTAAAGTTACGGAAAACAAGGGTGTAAACTTCCATGTGGGCAATATCTTTTCAAGTGATACATTCTATGACGATGCGGGCAGTCTTGCACAGTGGCAGAAAATGGGTGTACTCGGTATAGAAATGGAAACTGCCGCATTGTACATGAACGCATCAAGGGCAGGTAAAAATGCACTCTGTATACTGACCGTTTCTGACTGTCCGCTGAAAAACCTTTCCACTACCGCAGAGGAAAGACAGTCGGGATTCAGGAACATGATGGAAATTGCTCTTGAAACGGCTGTGAGTATTTAAGACTATTTTAAGAAAGACATTATATAATAACAACAGGATTAAGTAATCCCCCGATTCCCCTTCTATATTTATTAATTTATTTTCGCCGTACTTTTATTATGTACGGCTTTTTTATATTAAAAATTCTTCTTCGGACAATTCATGTTTTTCACCGAGAGTTGTCTTTCCTTTTTCTGTAACATAATGGCGTAGATACTGACCGTCAAGGGTATCCCATATAAAAGTATGAAAAATATGTTTTGAAGTATCGTAATATACATCAACACGGTAATTCGCAAGCATAAATCTTACCTTTGGCTTTTTACCGCCAATCCAGTTAAAACACCACAAAGTATATCCGTTCATTTAAAAATCCTCCTTAAAAATAAAACGGTGCATGATGTGCACCATATTAACCTTTTTATAACTTCTTTACAGTTGAATATATAATATATATATAATATGATAAATAAAAAAATAGTTTGTAAAAGTGCATTTATGGTGCATATGGTTCACCCGTTAACGATTTCATTTTATCACCGCCTTTCTATATAAGCGTCGGAAAAAGGCTTCATTCAACCCTTTTCCGTTGAATATTCACAGAAAATTTACATAATAACTGCAAATTTTCAATCAGCTATTGACATTTCCGTAATTTTCGATTAAAATATAATAGATAAAATCATCACGAAATGAGGTAGTTTCAAAGTGCTTAAGAATAATGAAAAAGTTATGGACAAAATCGTTGACCTCTGTAAATCAAAGGGTTATGTATATCCCGGTTCTGAAATTTACGGCGGTCTTGCAAATACATGGGACTACGGTCCGCTCGGTGTTGAACTCAAGAACAACATCAAGAAAGCATGGCTTAAAAAGTTCGTTCAGGAAAACAAGTATAATGTAGGTCTTGACAGTGCAATTCTCATGAATCCGCAGACATGGGTTGCTTCGGGTCATATCGGCGGTTTTTCCGACCCTCTTATGGACTGTAAGGAATGTCACACACGTCACCGTGCCGACAATCTTATTGAAGATTTTGACGGTACAAACGTTGCAGGCTGGTCAAATGAACAGATGTCGGATTACATAAAAGAACATGAAATTCCCTGTCCCGACTGCGGAAAGCACAATTTTACCGATATAAGACAGTTTAACCTTATGTTCAAGACTTTTCAGGGCGTTACCGAGGACAGCAAGTCCGAACTTTATCTCCGTCCCGAAACGGCACAGGGTATATTTGTGAACTTCGCAAACATACAGCGTACCACAAGAAAAAAAGTTCCTTTCGGTGTTGCACAGGTCGGAAAGTCTTTCAGAAACGAAATTACCCCCGGAAACTTTATCTTCCGTGTACGTGAGTTTGAACAGATGGAACTTGAATTTTTCTGCAAACCCGGTACAGATTTGGAATGGTTCAGCTACTGGAGAAGTTATTGTAAAGATTTCCTGCTGAGTCTCGGTCTCAAAGAAGAAAATATCCGTCTCCGTGACCACTCTCCCGAAGAACTCTGTTTCTACTCCAAAGCCACTACAGACTTTGAATATTTATTCCCGTTCGGCTGGGGCGAACTCTGGGGCGTTGCCGACAGAACGGATTACGACCTTACACAGCATATCAAGACAAGCGGTAAGTCACTTGAATATTTTGACCCCGAAACAAACGAGAAATATATTCCTTATGTAATAGAACCGTCTCTCGGTGTTGAAAGACTTTTCCTCTCAATCGTTACTGAGGCATATGACGAAGAAGAACTTGTCAGCGTGGACAAGAACGGCAAGGAGAAAAAGGAAATCCGTACAGTTATGCACCTCCACCCTGCACTTGCTCCTTTCAAATGTGCAGTTCTTCCGCTTGTAAAGAAGCTCACACCCAAGGCAGAAGAAGTATTTGAAATGCTCTCAAAGAAATTTATGGTTGATTTCGACGAAACGGGTACTATCGGAAAAAGATACCGCAGACAAGATGAAATAGGCACACCGTTCTGCATAACGTATGATTTTGATACCCTCGAAAAAGATAATTGCGTTACAGTCCGTGACCGTGACACAATGGAGCAGGAACGTGTTAATATAAATGACCTTGTTGCTTATCTTGAGGAAAAAATTTCATTCTGAAAACATTACAGGGGACGGATTAAAACCGTCCCCTTAAAATTAATTTTTAAATCAGAATTTTCCGCTTTATTTTTCCGACAAGATATAGTATAATAAAAAAAGGGATATTTGAGAAATGGAGAATGTGTAATGAATAGAAAACTCTCTCTCGGTATAGACATAGGCTCTACAACCGTAAAAACTGTTATATCCGACTTGGACGGAAATATAATTTATTCAAAATATCAGCGTCATCTTTCCAAAGTAAAAGAGACCGTGACAGACCAGCTTAAAATAATTCAGGCTGATTACACTGACGACGCTTTCACTGTATGTATAACAGGTTCTGCGGGTCTCGGACTTGCCGATTCTGCCGGAATTCCTTTTGTTCAGGAAGTTCACGCCGCTTTTCTTGCGGTAAAGAAAAAGTACCCCGACGCTGATTCCGTTATTGAACTTGGCGGTGAGGACGCAAAAATAATTTTTCTTACGGGCGGAGTCGAACAGCGTATGAATGGTTCGTGTGCAGGCGGTACGGGTGCTTTTATAGACCAGATGGCGACTTTGCTTGGAATTACGGCGGACGAACTTGACGAGCTTTCACTGCGTTCACAGAAAATTTATCCGATTGCTTCACGCTGTGGGGTATTCGCAAAGTCGGACATACAGCCCCTGCTCAATCAGGGGGCAAGGCGTGAGGATATAGCCGCAAGTATCTTTCAGGCAGTTGTTGACCAGACTGTTTCGGGACTTGCTCAGGGTCGTTCGATAGAGGGAAAAGTTCTTTTTCTCGGCGGACCTCTTTTCTTCCTGAACGGTCTGAAGAAAGCATTTGTCCGCACACTCGGTCTTGACGGAGAAAATGCGGTTTTTCCCGAAGAAGCCCCCGTTTTTGTTGCTTACGGCTGTTCACTCTATGCG
>JAGAQS010000322.1 GCA_017622635.1 Ruminococcus sp.
GTAATCAGTGAAACTCATGCATGGAATGTCATTAAACTGGGAAATCACTATTTTCACAGCGATACAACGTGGGATGACAGCAATGATAAAGAAATTTCATATGAATGGTTTCTTAAATCCGATAACGAAATGAAAGCCGAAACCGTTTCACATGGTTCATGGAAACTTTTTGCACCGTCTGCACTGCATAGTTTTCAGGGTGAGGAATTACCCGTGTGTGCTTACAGTATGGGCGATATGAATACCGACGGCAATGTGAATATAGCCGACCTCGTTGAAATGAACAGGTATATTCTTAATAAACCGTCGGAAAACGGTTATGACGTTGTTCTTGCTGACCTGAATTATGATGGTTTTTCAGACGCTTTTGATATGGTATTAATGAGAAAACTTGTTGCAGGTACAAAACAGTGACAGGAGGATATAATATGCAGAAAAGAGTTAAAGATTCGTATTCCGAACAGGTACACGTATTGACACAAGCCAATATAAACGGTTACAACAGACTTTTCGGCGGTCAGCTTATGGAGTGGATTGACATTGTTGCGGCTGTTGTTGCAAGACGACATTCGGGTTACAATGTAACTACCGCAGTAGTGGATAAACTTTCTTTCAAAGCTCCTGCATACGCAAACGATACAGTAATAGTATGCGGATATATCACATATGTCAGACGTACTTCAATGGAAGTATGCATTAAAAGCTATGTGGAAAACCTCAACGGCAAGAGGGAACTTATAAACAAGGCTTATCTGGTTATGGTTGCACTCGACGAAAACGAAAAACCTGTTGAAGTCCCTCGCCTTATTCTTGAAACGGACGAGGAAAAAGCTAACTGGGAAGCTGCCGAAAAAAGAGCAATGCTGAGAAAACAGCGTCATGAAGAAAAGTTCTGAACATATATAAAAATTGCAGTCATTTTTTTGTGACTGCAATTTTTTTATAAATATTATATTCAGAGGGCGTTTATAATTTTTCGGCAAGCTGTTTTCTTACCTTTTCGTCTTTGATGTCTGTTATTCCGAAGTCTTTTTCCTTGTAGTTCCAGTATGCACGACCTATATTGTATTTGTTGAATACGGAACATATATCGGCAGTCCAGTTTATTTTTGAATTGTCGTCCGCAAGGTCAATAACGCCGTATTCTCCGCAGTAAAGGGGAATATTACGCTTTTCGGCTGTTTCGAGAGCAGGCAGGAAAAGTTTTTCAAAAAAGTCGGCTGATACTTCCGTGAGGTTGTCACTGAAAACCGCACCGGCGAGCTGTTGTGAAAGACGTTTGCTCTGTTGACGGTATTCGTCAATGTTTTCGGGATATTTTATTCTGAAATCCGACGGCATATTATCAACCCAGTAAGCACCCTGATGTGTAAATATCATAGGTTCATAACTGTGGAAAGTATACACAACTTTATTGTCTTTTGTTTCGGCGAGTTCGGGAACACTCAGAACATTGTTGTACATAGTTCCGCCGAATATAATCCATGAATCAGGTGCAACGGTGCGTATTGTTTCAATGGCTTTGAGTGCGGTTGCGTTCCATGCCTCTGATACAGACGGTTCAACGATTTCGTTAAGCAGTTCAAAGGCGACGGTATCGTGATATTTTCCGTAGCGTGAAGCTATGGTTTTCCAGAGTGAGTAAAAACGGTTTTTTAACTTTTCATCGGTGAAAAAGACTGTTTTGTCGGTTTTGTCGAGAGGGTCGAAAGAGTAGCCGAAAGCTTTGTGAAGGTCAATAATCATATTTAAATTATACTTTATGCACCATTCAAGACAGCTGTCAATATAGCCGTATCCGCTTTCTTTTACAGCACCGTTTTCCTCCTCGATAACCATATAGTCAACAGGCACTCTTACGTGGTCAAGACCGAGTGAAGCTATATATTTTATATCTGATTCCGTAATAAAACTGTTGTAATGATTTTCTGAAGTATCATCTGTCTGTGAAAGCCAGCCACCGAGATTGACACCGTGCATAAATCCGTTAAATTTACGCATAAAAACACACTTCCTTTCAAATATGTCATTAATAATATTATAGTGATATTTTGCTGAAATGTATATTAATACTGTTGTTTTTTTTGTCGGATTGTTGTATAATAAACATAAAGGAGTTTTTTATATGAGTATAAACGACGAGTTACATAAAAAGATTTTTCAGTGCAGGGAAGAAAAATTGTGTCACCTTGAGTATAATCTTGAGTATCAGTTCTACAATTCCGTTGCACTCGGAGACATAAAAACCGCTTCACTGTA
>JAGAQS010000323.1 GCA_017622635.1 Ruminococcus sp.
ACCGCAGTGTATGACGCCTTGCGTGAAAAGGGCTACAACCCGATCAACCAGATCGTGGGCTACATCCTGTCGGAAGACCCCACTTATATCACCAATCATAACAACGCTCGCACCTTGATCCGCAAATTGGATCGTGATGAGGGTAGGACTGTGGGGGGGATAAGGGGGGGCATCGGAGGTTGCAAACGAAGATTGCAATATATTATTTACGTTAGAAATATTGTTATCTTACATTAATTAAGAAAGGTGATAAAACCATGAGTAAAAATCTTAATATGACCATGAGTGAGGCAATAATAGAATACATTGCCGAAACAGCCCGTTTTCTGAGTGAAAACTGTGAAGTAGACGATTTCATGGTATGTGGAAGCAAGACAGCAACCACTTACAAAGTCGATGACCGTTATATCACGGTCAGGAGAGATGCAAACAAACACGCTTATTCAATCAATGTACGTCTCAAATCAAATGGAACGCTGACAGGACGCACAAAAGAGGGTGTTATAGCATCTTCCGACCCTGACGGCTGTGTTCCTTTCTGAACACTTACGCCACTTTAATTATATCATGTCCTTTGTGTTTTGTCAATATACAAAGGACAGATTTTTTTCCTGTTTTACGAAAAGAAGTTCAGATGTGCTGTTTTATGTAGTCAACGACTTTTTCACGTGGGATACTGAGAGAATATGCAAATTCGTCATAGAGCATATTTTCCGCTTCTCTGAGGAATTTTTCGTCAGTGGAACGGAGTTTTTTGTGTTGCTTGTTAAGTTCTGCATTTTTTTCATAAAGTGTTTTTATAAGGCGGACAAGTTCAAGCCTGTCACCCCTGTCAATAATTTTTCTGTATTCTTCTTTTCTCTGAAAATCGTTGTCAATCCATATATACTGCTCGTCCGACATCATACTTATAAGGTTATTGACTTCTTTTCTTGAGTAAATACTTCGCATTTTGTCTTTAAGTGCGGAGTTTGAGGTAGGCACATAGAAAGTATTTTTCTTGTCTCCAACGGGTCTCAGGATATAGTATTCAATATTTTCACCGCTGAAGTCACGTTCTTCTATTGCACTTATTACGCATACACCGTATGAAGCGTAAACAACCGCATCATTTACATTGTACATTTTATTTCCTCCTTCATTGATATATAATAATTATAACATATTTTTAATAAAAATGTCATGGGCATTACCACCAAAAAAAACACAAAGGTTTGTGTATTTTGCCATTTTGACTGTATATAACAAAAAAATCCCCGTTCATATGAACGGGGATAATGTTTTGTCATACTGCTTCTGCGTCGTCCGCACTGTCATTTCTGCTGACAGACTTTGTATCGGGTTCACTGTCGGAAATTTCGTCGGGAGTAGATACCTTTTTTATATCCGCACCTATTTCACGGAGTTTAACCTCCATACCGTCATAACCTCTTTCAATGTGGAATATATCTTCAATTTCAGTAATTCCACTTGCGGCAAGTCCGGCAATAATGAGTGCCGCTCCTGCTCTTAGGTCACAAGCCTTTACGGGTGCTCCCATAAGCTTGCCTGTACCCTCAACGAGTGCAACAGTGCCGTTTACTGTTATATCAGCACCCATGCGTCTGAGTTCGTCAACATAACGGAAACGCTGGTCCCATATTCCTTCGGTTATAATACTTGTACCCTCTGCAAGAGTGAGCAAGGTTGCAATCTGTGGTTGCATATCGGTCGGAAATCCGGGGTGCGGTGAGGTCTTTATATTGGCTTTGACAAGAGGACCGTCAACCCATACCCTTATACTGTCGTCGTAAGATTCGATATTGACACCGATTTTTTCAAGTTTTTTCGTAATTGATTCAAGATGTTTGGGAATAACGTTTTTTATGAGAACGTCACCTTTTGTAGCGGCGGCGGCAATCATAAACGTTCCCGCTTCAATCTGGTCGGGAATGACCGAATAGTTAGTACCGTGAAGATGTTCAACGCCTCTTATCTTGATAACGTCTGTACCTGCACCCATGATGTTTGCACCCATGGAATTTAAGAAATTGGCTAAATCAACTATGTGCGGTTCTTTTGCCGCATTTTCGATTACGGTGAGTCCTTCTGCCTTTACAGCGGCAAGCATGGCGTTCATGGTTGCACCGACGGTTACAACGTCAAAGAAAATCTGATTTCCTTCAAGTTTGTCTGCTCTTAGGTCAATCATTCCCTGACTTAGTGTGTAGTCTGCACCGAGAAGTGAAAAAGCCTTTAAGTGCTGGTCAATGGGACGGTCTCCGAGGG
>JAGAQS010000324.1 GCA_017622635.1 Ruminococcus sp.
ACGGCGGTCTCTCACAGCTTTCGGGCGGTGCGTCCGACCTCAAAGGCGGTATAAATCAGGTTTACGACGGTTCTTTTGTACTGAAAGACGGTCTTTCACAGCTTTCGTCGGGTGCGTCAGGTCTTGACGGCGGTCTTGCTGAAATACTCAGCGGAAGCAGTCAGCTTTCAGGCGGTGCAAATACACTCTATCAGTCAATACTTACATTAAGTAATGGTGCATCTGCACTTTCCGACGGTGCAACGGAACTCTGGAACGGTATAGGTACTCTCAAGACAGGAAGCAAAGACCTTACCGACGGTATCGGCAAACTCAAAGACGGTGCAAAGGAACTCAATAAAGGTATGATTAAATTCAATGATGACGGTATATCACAGATAAGCTCCGCCGTAAATGACAGTCTGCCCGAAATTATCGACAACTTCAAAGCAGTTAAAAATGTCTCACAGGAATATAACACATATTCCGGAATTTCCGACGACATGGACGGAAGTGTAAAATTTATCTATATGTTCGACGGAAACAATTAACAAGCTTTTTCCATATCATTCCCATAATAAAAGCAGTCACGTTTTTTCTAAAGGCGTGACTGCTTTTTGTCTGTGTTACTGTCCTGCGACGTAAGCCGTCGGCGGTTCGGTAACTTCTGTATTTTCTGTAATTTCGGCGGATTCGGTACTTTCTGACGTTTCAGATTCGCCCGTACTTTCTTCTTCGGAAACTGTTGTCGGTTCTGTAATGGGCTGTTCTGTATTTTCATTCTTGTAAACAGTAACTATAAATCCGTTTACATTAGTACCCGAAACTTCAAACTTCTTTCCTGTTGGAACGGGAATTGTCGTCACATCAGATGCGTCGTCCGAAAGTACAAAATAAACTTCATATTCATTGCCGTTATCGTCTGTAAATTCAAGATGTTCGTCATTCTGATAATAATACTTTGTAATAATCATGTCTATATATTCTTCAAGACACAGATTATTCTTTGTCATGTAATAGGCATGAGGTTTACCGACATACCTGAAATGCCAAGGCTCTGACTGAATTTTTGTAATCTGTTCCTTATTTTCGGGATATCTTATTATAAGACCGTATTTGTAACAGTTTTCCGTAAGCCACACATATTCACCCTCGCCCTGATAGTCATAATCGGGGTAAGTGGTTATATCAAAGGCAAGTCCCGATTCATGTTCACTGAAACCTGCTTTTGCGACACGTGTTGATTCTTCATTGCCTGTCGCCGCAAGGTCATCTTCATATAACTGCTGTTGAAAATCGGTTGAACGGTATGCACCATATATAAGTATGTTTGAAATCTGTGTTGCGTCATAAAAGTCAAAAATCATACTTGCCATAGGTTCGTAGACATCTTCAACAATCATCATTTTATCGGTTTCACTCGGGTCAACCGCACTGAAAAGTGTACGTCCCTTTTCGGCATTCATTTCATTTATACTGACAAGTTTTTCGTCACCGCTGAAATAGCGGTAATTTTCGTTTACAAGAATCAGATTTCCGTGAAACTTGTCTTTTGTAGGCACGTTATACGTTTCATAAATAACTTTGTCGGGGTCGGGTAATTCTTCTTCTTCAGATGTTTCAGGTTCTGCGTAATACTGTGAATAACCCACTGTCTGTGAACGTTCGGCAATACCCTTGATAATATATCCGCCCGCACCTATAACAGAAACTGTAAGAAATATTTCAAATAACGTTTTTGTTCTGTGGATACTTTTTTCCCTGCTTATCCTGCTTTGTTTAGACATTTCAAAACTCCAATCTGCCACAGCGTTTCACCGTCCGTCAAGCATTTCGGTGTGGCGTTTTTCCGAAAACAAACGGTGAACTTGTTTCTTTTATTCTGACACATGATATATTTTTTGTTTATAATATTATAACACATTTGTCCGAAAAAATATAGTCCATATTGCATATATTTGTAAAAATGCTGTATTTTCTGTCAATAACGGTGTTCTATATGTTAAAAACTACCAAAACGCAGAAGATTCCGTATTATATCCGGAAAATATAAATGTTATTATATTGTTTACTTTTACCAAACAATCACCCTTGAAATTGTTATCGATGTGAATAGTAGACAATAAAGCATCATGTTTTAATAACAGGTTGCACAATCTTAAAAAAATCTATTGAAATAATTTGATTATAATGCTATAATAAAATATAAAAGTATGTTATGGGAGGTTTTCTTATGGATTGTCCTGCGTGCAGAACCAGTAACGCTTCCGGAGTAAAGTACTGCATCAGGTGTGGCAGGAATCTTGAAAATTTACAGGAAGTAAATTACAAACAGGTAGGTATGAGCGGTTATCATACGGAAGAAGAGTATTCACAGAAAAAAAATGAATTTAAAATAGCAGGAAGTACGTTTACTGTAAATGACAGAAAAAAATCATATATATCGCCGGAACTGTTTACATTAGATGAACTCAACGCACTCGAAGAAACTGATTTCGGGGAACGTGATGAACCACTTAATTCAAAGCCGTATGCGGATACACTTTCAAACAAAAATATGTCTGTAAGTATTGATGATATAAATTCACAATACTTAAACAGTGAAAAAGAACTTGATTTCGGCGGAAACGGTAAGTCCACCGTTTCACAGCTATATACGGACAATCCGTCAGTAAAATCACAGTCAAACAATATAGATTTTGACTTTGGCGGACATACTGAATCTAAAGTTTCAAGTTTATATACGGATAGTCCGACAGTAAAGCCACAACAGAACAGTATAAATTTTGACGAACCACTTATTGCACAACCTGCACCTGTTCAGCAGAACAACATTAATTCTGCACCTCTGCCGAGTCCTCCTTATACAAATTCATATAATCAGCCATACGGAGTACCGACAGTAAATGAACCACTGCCACAGATTATAGGCTATGACCCTAACGGTATGCCGATTTATTCACAGCCTGCCGTGACATACGCTCCACCGCAGATTATTGGTTACGCTCCAAACGGTATGCCTGTTTACGCACAAGCTCCTGTAACTTACGCTCCCCCACAGATTATTGGTTACGACCAAAGCGGTATGCCGATTTATGCACAACAACCCGTTTTATATCAACAGACATCAATGCCACAGTTCCAGTCTGTTTCCGAACAGTCGCAGAACAATCAGAATAACGATTCAGTAGGCAATGAAAAATTCTGTGATTTTATTGACGACGGCAAAAACAACAAAAAACCTGAAAATTCCGAAAATGATTTCTTCGGAAAATCTTCCGATATGGGAGATGTTTCATTAGTGGGTCTTGATGCCGGCAGTCTGAAAAAGCGTGACACCAAAAAGAAAAACTATATGAACGAAACACCGCTTGTGAATGCAGATAAAATTATTCCCAACGATTCAAGCAAGTTCAATAAAATGTACATGAGACAGACAGAAAAGGTCAATGCCGAAAATCTTGAGGAAAAAAAGACATACGGTGCAAATCATATTATGCGTACTACAAAGTCAGTTGACGCAGGCAGACTTAATGCCAAAAAAACATATAAAAGTTATATGACCATGTCTGGAGCGGGTGAGGCAGACGCTGATAAACTGGAAGCCTATGTCCCGAAAACAAAAAAGTCAATTATGGCAGATGCCGACCACGCCGTTGAGGCAATGCCCAAGAAAAAGCCGAAATATGTTGACGAACTGGATAAAATCGAACTGCCCGAATATATGCAGGCTAAAAAAACAGTAAAAAACGATACGCCCGAAATTCCAAAACTACAAGAACTTTGACCGTTTTAAAAAACGGTCTTTCCTTGTGATTTTTTTGTCGAAATATGTCGTAAAAAAATTTTAGGTCTTATAATATTAAAATGAAAGGTGATTTAAATGTTAAAGAAATTTTTAAAAGAATTCAAGGCTTTTGCCCTCAAAGGAAACGTTATGGACCTTGCCATCGGTGTTATTATAGGTGCTGCTTTTCAGGACATTGTAACATCACTTACCGAAAGTTTTATAAACCCTTTGATAAACTGCATAGGCGGTGCGGAGGTTGCAGGAAAAATAAAACTCGGCAACACAGGACAGGCTCTTGACTACGGTGCATTTCTGACAGCGGTTATAAACTTTATAATTATGGCATTTGTACTTTTCCTGCTCATGAAAGGTATAAACACCCTTATGCACATCGGCAGGAAAAAAGAAGAGGAGGAGAAAAAAGAGGTTGCTCCTCCCGAACCGTCTAAAGAAGAAGTTCTGCTGACGGAAATCAGGGACTTACTCAAGGCACAGTGTGTAAATGACGATTCGGAAAAAACAGAATAAAAATTATACATTCATACATATCCTTATTTTTAATTAATATATATATAAATAAGAAAGGTGATAATGATATGAAAAAATTCTGTGTTATCGGTGAGTATGATAAGGATATCTCACTTGACGAACTTCTTGATAATCTGAAACCAACAAGGCATATGCAAAAAGAACGCCTGTACCGTTATGATGACGCTTTAGACTGTCTCGACGAAAATGACATGATAGAAAAAGTATTTATCGTGGATACGGGACACCCAAACGGTGAAGAACTTCACTGTATAACGCACAGCGGTATTGTTTTCGTTTTCAATCGCAGAAAACATGAAACTGTTTCCTACAGCGGACTTGTTACAATTCTGACTGCAAGAGTGGAACAGCTTGAAAGATACGGTTATAAATTATCGGATTATACACGCAGAAAAGCAATTCAGCACGAATGTGAACAGCTTAATATTTAAATTGTATTTTTGCAACGGACAGATTTACCACTGTCCGTTTTTTTATAAAATTCTTGTAAGTGACGGAGTTTCACCGCCTTTCAGCATTTCAAGCATATGACGCATTTCGGTAAGACGTGAATGTGCCTCGTCGCTGTCGTTTTCAATAAGATACGGAATACCCGAACTTATACAGTCGATTTCGGTAAGTTCGTTGTTTTTAATCATGATTGTCGCTTTTTTTCGGAAACCGTTCCAGTTGTCGTCAAGTTTTTTTGCGGAATATACCGCTTTTTCCGTATCACCCGAATCAAGAAATTCGTATATTTCCGCTATTTCACCTATCATATAACTGCATCTGCTGTTTATCCATATGCCGAAAAATATACTGATACCGACAAGCAGACACAGTATTCCAATACTTATTTTTATTCTTGTCATTGTAACTGCCCTCCGTTTTCTATTATATACGGTGCATTTCCTTTTTTGTCCACAATAAAGAAATGCCCCTGTGTATCAACGGTTATTATAAAAACATCACTGAGTTTTATATTTATTTCCTTCAGTATTTTTTCAACTGTACCGTCGGCTATACCCATAGACTTCAGCGACTGCGGAAGAATTTTCCCGTCTGAAACTATAATTTGCGGAGGGTCATAATTTTTTACTTTTATTCCCAAATCATTCCTGTCGGGAGTATCTTTCATCTGTTTTTTCATTACGGAAATATTTCCCGTTGTCTCCACAATTGCAAACTGAACGTCTTCAATGTCAAATACTTCCTTTTCACGAAGTGACATCATAAGGTCGTCAACGGAGAAACGCAGTTCCCGGAGTGTTTCGGGGTCTGTTTTTCCGTTGCGTATTATTATTTTAGGACTGCCGGAAATCATTTTACGGAATTTAGGAAAGATAAGATTCAGCCATGAAACTATTACTTCAAAGCATACAAGTGCAAGTATCGGTGTAACACCCAAAGAAAGCGGTATATCCGTATCTTCGAGTGGGAGAGTGGCAATATTTGATATAAGAATTGTTATGACGAGTTCTGACGGCTGAAGTTCACCAAGCTGACGCTTGCCCATAAGCCGTACAGAAAAAATAACAAGAATGTACAGTATCAGTGACCTTATAAGAACAATACTCATTTTCAGAAAACATCTCCTTTTTTAAAATGTCTGTCGTTTTATTATTTCCAGTAATTTTCACAGTATACAAAAAAGCCCCGCACAAAAAAAGTGCAGGGCTTTTCTGAAAAAAAAGAGAGATATTTTCAGTGAGTATCTAAAAAAATGTCTTAAAGCAGACAACTTTTCAGGTACTCACCGTACCTGAAATTATTATCTGAATTTTTTATTGTATTCGTTGTAGGCTTTTACAATTATTTCCGCACAGAGTTCGTCACCGAGTTCGGCACTGTTCAGACATAAAGAATAACTGTCTTTATCCTGCCATATTCTGCCCGTATTTACATTATAGAAAGTCTCACGGCGTTTGTCAGCTTTTTTCATAATATTTTCAGCCTTGTTTTCGGGGATACCGTATTCCTGAACCGCTCTTTTGATACGTTCTTCAACCGGAGCGTATATATAAACACTGAAACAGCCTTTATCCTCAAGAACATAACTTCCGCATCTGCCGACAAGCACGAAACTGTTTTCAGATTCGGCAATTTCGTTTATAATACGGCTCTCCATAAGGAAAACCTTGTCGGACAACGGGAGATTATCTTCCATTGAACGTGCAGGGTTAGCCGACATAAGAAGTGAATACAGAAAACTTGTGGGGACGTTTTCCTCTGCGGTTTCGAGATGTTCGGCGGCAATTCCGCACCTTTCAGCTGTCATGTCAAGAATCTGCCTGTTATAGCAGTTTATTCCGAGTTTTTCAGCAGTAAGTTTTCCAATAACACTGCCACCGCTTCCGTACTGGCGTTCTATTGTTATTATTTTCTTCTTCATTGGAAAATTACCTCCTGATACAATTTTGTTTATAGTTATATTATACCATATTATGCATAAAATTCAAGAATAAAAATGAAAATAACTGTAATATTTATTATTTTCTATGTTTTAGACAATGTAAAGACGGTAAGGTTGTGCAATATGACAATAAATCCGTCTGTTTTTTTGCTTAAAAATCATTACGTGCGAATATACGTTTAAGTAAAATTAGTGTTATCGTTTTCCCGTTTTATTTCAAGAATTACTTTCTCAACAGTCTGTTCGTTTACCTTTGAAGCAGTAAGACGGAAAATACCTGTTTCAGCGGTTTCATTGCTTTCGGGGATATGTTCCATAACTTCGGTTACCCAACCGCCTACCGAATTATATTCGGTCTGTACAAGTCCGTCGTCAAGTCCAAGCTGTTCAATCATGTCGTTTATACTCATATCACCTGCAATTTCAAATTTATCGGGTGCAAGCTTTACTATTCTTGTGACGATTTCGTCTTCTTCGTCATAGATTTCGCCGACAAGTTCTTCAATAATATCTTCAAGTGTAACAATGCCCTTTGTACCGCCGTACTGGTCAACAACAACGGCAAGGTGTACCTTTGAACGCTGCATATCACGCATTGCCTCACTTATAAGTTTAACGTCGGCTATATGCGGAACTTCCTGAATTATGGACGTTATATCACGTTTTCCCTCTGTAAGCATCTTGAAAAATGCCTTGTTCGTTATAATTCCTACTATATCGTCAAGACTTTTTTCGTAAACGGGAAGTCTTGAATACATTTCAGTATTGAAAATATTTTTTATTTCGTCTATATCCGAACCGATTTCAACACCGACTACCTTTACCCTCGGAATAAGAATCTCGTCAACCGATATTTCGTCAAACTCCAACGCACTTTTTACAAGTTCGCTCTCCTGTTCTTCGATAACACCCTGTTCCTCGATTTCGTCAATCATATATTTCAGTTCGTCCTCAGTAACACTCGGTGCTTCCT
>JAGAQS010000325.1 GCA_017622635.1 Ruminococcus sp.
TATCAGAGACATTTCCCCGCTATAAACTGGCTTACAAGCTATTCGCTTTATGTGGATTCACTCGCTGACTGGTACAATAACAACGTTTCGGCAGACTGGACAAAATTAAGGGCAAGATTTATGGAGATTCTCCACGATGAAGCCGAACTTAAAGAGATTGTAAAGCTAATCGGTATGGACGCACTTTCGGCTAATGACCGTCTTAAAATGGAAACGGCACGTTCAATACGTGAAGACTTTTTACATCAGCTTGCATTCCATGAAGTTGACACTTATACAAGTCTTAAAAAACAGCTTTACATGATGAAACTGATACTGAACTTTAATGACAAGGCAATAGAAGCAGTAGCAAAAGGTGCAGATATTGAGGAAGTTTCGGGACTGGCAGTCCGTGAAAAAATCGGACGTTTCAAATATGTTCCCGAAGAAAAAACAGATGCGGAGTTTGAAAAAATTTCCGTTGAGATAGAATCCGAACTCAATCAGCTGCTTAGCAGGGAGGAAAACTGATGCCAAGAGAATACAGAACAATTGAAGAAGCCGCAGGTCCTTTGCTGCTTGTAAAGGACGTTGAGGGTGCGACATACGGTGAACTTGCTGAAATAAGGCTTAAAAACGGTGAAAAAAGGCGTTGTCGCGTACTTGAAGTTGACGGCACAAATGCACTTGTACAGCTTTTTGAAAATGCGGCAGGAATAAATCTTCACGACAGCAGTGTCGTTTTTTCGGGTCACCAGATGGAGCTAGGCGTATCAGAAGATATGCTGGGAAGGGTTTTCGACGGTCTCGGCAGACCGATTGACGACGGCCCTGAAATTATTCCCGAAATGCGTATGGACGTTAACGGTCTGCCAATGAATCCTGTTGCACGCCGTTATCCGCAGGAATTTATTCAGACAGGCGTTTCAGCTATCGACGGTCTGAATACGCTTGTAAGAGGTCAGAAACTTCCCATTTTCTCGGCAAGCGGACTGCCTCACGCACAGTTTGCCGCACAGATTGCACGTCAGGCTAAAGTGCGTGGAACAGACGAACAGTTTGCGGTAGTTTTTGCGGCTATGGGAATTACTTTTGAGGAATCCGAATACTTTGTGAATAGTTTCAGAAGTACGGGCGCGCTGGACAGAACGGTGCTTTTTGTCAACCTTGCGAACGACTCGGCAATTGAAAGAATAGCTACTCCAAAAATGGCATTGACGGCGGCTGAATATCTTGCTTTTGAAAAGGGTATGCACGTTCTTGTTATTTTAACCGATATTACAAACTATGCCGACGCTCTCCGTGAAGTTTCGGCTGCACGTAAGGAAGTACCCGGAAGACGTGGTTATCCCGGATATATGTACACAGACCTTGCGACGATTTACGAACGTGCAGGCAGACAGGAGGGCAAGGACGGCAGTATTACAATGATACCCATTCTTACAATGCCTGAGGACGACAAAACACACCCCATTCCTGACCTTACGGGTTATATCACTGAGGGACAGATTATTCTTTCACGTGAACTGTACAGAAAGGGCATCAATCCGCCTGTTGACGTTCTGCCGTCGCTTTCACGTCTCAAAGACAAGGGCATTGGTGAGGGCAAGACACGTGCCGACCATTCAGACACAATGAACCAGTTGTTTTCAGCATATGCAAGAGGTAAGGACGCTAAGGAATTAATGGTTGTACTCGGTGAAGCCGCATTGACCCCCACTGACTTACTGTATGCGAAGTTTGCCGACGAATTTGAAAAAAGATACGTTTCACAGGGTTTTGACAATGACAGAACAATTGAAGATACACTTGCTGTCGGCTGGGAACTTTTAAGACTTCTGCCAAGAAGTGAATTACGTCGAATAAGGGAAGAATATCTTGATAAATATTATGAGGGGTGAGGATTTTGGCAAGACTTAATGTTAATCCGACCCGAATGGAACTCAGTAAGCTTAAAAAGAAATTACAGTCCGCACGCCGTGGACACAAGCTTCTCAAGGACAAACGTGACGAACTTATGCGACAGTTCATGATTTTAATAAAAGAAAACCGTCAGCTTCGTTCAGAAGTTGAGACGGCTATTGCTGAGGCTGATAAATACATGGCTGTTGCAGGTTCAGTTATGCAGAGGGAAGTTCTTGAAACTGCCCTCATGTTGCCGAAACAGGAAGTTGAACTTGAAGTAAGTGAAAAAAACGTCATGAGCGTATATATTCCGGAGTTTCACACAAAGTACAAGACCGATGATACCAATGATATTTATTCATACGGAACGGCTTTTACCTCAACAGACCTTGACGGTGCGGTAAGTGCGTTGAGTGAAGTTTTCCCGAAAATGATACGTCTTGCGGAAGTTGAAAAAGCGTGTCAGCTTATGGCGGACGAAATTGAAAAAAAAGTTTCTAAGAACGAAAAACGTGTATATAAAAATATAGATGGTGTTAACGTAAGAATTAGTGATTAATATTTACGTGTTGTATAAGATAAAATTATCATAATTTTAAAATAATGTTTATTGGAAACATAAATTATTCATCTATCCCCAATAAAGGCGGTGGCA
>JAGAQS010000326.1 GCA_017622635.1 Ruminococcus sp.
ACGCCTGTGCCATGATTGTGGCGAGTGCCGCACCTGCACAACCGAGCGGTATAATAAGTATGAACGTAAAGTCAAGTATTATATTAAGTACTGCCGACACCGCAAGAAATATAAACGGTGTTTTACTGTCACCTATTGCACGTAACATACCTGAAAGAAGATTGTAGAACAGTGAAAACGGTATACCCGTAAATATAATAAAAAGGTATATGTAAGCGTCTTTGCGGATATTTCCGGAAACTTTCATTATATCGAGAATACTGTTACAGAAAATACAGGTAAGGACAGTAAGGACAACCGCAAATATACCCGTCAAAAGATATGAGTGAAAAACCGTACTACGCAACCTGTCGGGCTGATTTGCACCGAAATATTTAGCCATAGGTATTCCGAATCCCGCACAAATACCGATACAGAACCCAAGAACAAGAAACAGTACACTGCTTGTTGCACTGACCGCCGCAAGAGCGTCAACACCAAGTACACGCCCGACTATTGCCGCATCAATCATATTGTAAGCCTGCTGTAAAATGTTTCCTAAAAGTAAAGGCAGTGAAAAGCTGAGAATAAGCTTTATGGGACTGCCCTCTGTCATGCTTTTAGTCATGCCGACATCACTCCTTTTTTTATATCGATTAGCATTTTATCACTTTTTTATTACAATGTCAACTGTTGTCCGGTAATTTTATCTGACAAAAAAAGAACCTGTAAAAATTTCTTTTTTATTCAAAATGTACTTTTTATAAAAAAATTAAATTGTTCAGAACTTTATTGAAAAATGTTAAAAAATGTGATATAATGTAGAAGTAATAAAAATTCAAAGATGTCAGGAGCAGTTATGAAAGAGTATTCACTTATTATGGGATTGACGGACTATATTTCCGTTATATTGTTTTGTGTTGCAGGCGGTATATTTATTAAAATGCTTTACAACAAATCACGGCTCAGGCACTTTGTACTGCTGAACAGCGGTTTTTTCTTTGCAGGATTTGTGGGCTTATGCAAGGCGACGTATAAGACACTATACGGCAGTGGTATATGTGACATTCCGTTACTTAACAATATACATATGTTCCTGCTGAGTGTCGGAATATGTATGGCAGGTTATTCCCTTATCAGAATAACGGGACGACAGAATCACAGGCTGAATATATATTCAGTATCACCTGTAATTGTTACATCAAATATGCCGTTTATCATTATGAACGTTGTCGGAGCGACAGCACTTCTTGTCGGTATTATAAGGTTTGCAAAAAAATTGCAGTCGAAAACTGCCGTTTTGTCTGTAAGCGGATTCTTTGTTATTGAAATGACTGCCGGATTTGTCGGTAGCAGGCTGGATTTTGACAAGTCCGCTGTAAACTGGATTGGTCAGGGATTACAGACACTCGCAAATTTAATGTTGCTTATGAGTGCGGTTAACCTGAATAAAAAAATGAAAGAAAATGAAAGTACGGTATCTTTCTGGAATCAATATAAATAATAAAAAAGGTGACGGATAAATGCAAACCCGTCATCTTTAATTTTTTCCTATATATAGCCAAAAATCAGATTTTTATCACCTTTTTGATGACGGGTTGACAGCATTTTAAAAAACCTATATAACTTTTTAAATTCTACACGTAAGGAATATAAAAAAGCTAAAAACCCGTCATCATTTCTTTGGCAAAAGCCAGTTTTTTTCCTAAATATAGCCAAAAAACAACTATGACGGGTTTACGCAAACCCGTCATCTTTTCTGTCATTGTATCAGAGATTAAGACCGTCGAAACTGTCCTCAAGAACCTGTCTTGATTTACAGAACTTTTCTTTTTCCTCATCTGTGAGTGAAAGTTCAACTATTTCCTTAACGCCGTTTCTGCCTATAATACACGGTACGCCTATAAATACGTTTTTGCTGTCGTACTCTCCGCAGAGTTTTGCCGAAACGGTCAGCACACTGTTTTCGTCGCCGAGAATAGCCTTGACGATACGTGCGATAGCCATACCTATACCGTAATAAGTGGCACGTTTAGCCTTGATAATCTTGTAAGCCGAAGTACGCACCTGTTCTTCAATTGACTGCATATCGTCAATATTATAGTCATTGCGTTCGTCCTCAAGGATTTCGGTAACGGATTTGGTGGCAAGCATAACCTGTGAAAACGGCACAAACTCACTGTCACCGTGTTCACCGATAACATAGGCATGAATATTTTTCGGGTCAACGGTGAAGTAGTCACCGAGAAGATAACGAAGTCTTGCGGTATCGAGTGAAGTACCCGTACCGATAACCCTTGAAGCACCGAAACGTGAGAGTTCATAGGTAACACGTGTCATAATGTCAACGGGGTTTGTGGCAACAAGGAATATACCGTCAAAACCCGACTTTACAACGGGGTTTATTATCGAGCGGAAAACTTCCGTGTTTCTCTGCAAAAGGTCAAGACGTGTTTCACCCTCTTTCTGTGCGACACCTGCGGCTATAACCACAATGTCGGCATCTTTACAGTCTTTATATTCGCCCGCATAGATTCTCATATTTGACTTTGCAAAAGCAAGACCGTGGTTTAAATCCATAGCCTCACCGTTTGCACGTTCCTTGTTAACGTCAATGAGTACAAGTTCATTGCATATACCGCCCTGATTTACAAGAGCATACGCAAAACTCATGCCCACCATGCCCGTACCAATCAGCACTACTTTTCTTTTATCAGTATTCATATTAGACCTCCGATTGAATTTATATATTGATTATACACCATATTTATCCACAAGTCAATAGTATTTTCACAAAAAACAACTATAAAAAACAAAACAGACCGCATATGCAGTCTGTCATGTACTGATTATAAATCAATGCCATTCTGTCTGAGCAGTTCACGTGCAGAATCAACGGAGTCAACGCCCTCGGCATTTTTGACGGGTGCAAACTCCTTACTGCGTTCCACCTCAT
>JAGAQS010000327.1 GCA_017622635.1 Ruminococcus sp.
GGCGGAATGTCAACAAAAATCAATGCCGCAAAGATTGCAGGAAATGCAGGTATTGACATGATTATAATGAACGGCAAGAATCCTGACTTGCTGTATGACCTGTTTGAAGATAAAGAACTTGGTACGCTTTTCAAGGCGTAAAAATATAATGAGGTGAATGATATGAATTACACAGAAGAACTCGGATTCAGAGCAAAAAATGCAGAGCCTGAAATTGCATCTGCATCAACCGTACTGAAAAATAACGCACTTTCGGCAATTTCAAAGGCACTTACCGAAAACGTTGATTTTATCATTGCGGAAAATGCAAAGGATTTGCAGAAAGCTAAGGAAAACGGTATGTCCGAAGCTATGCAGGACAGGCTTAAACTTGACGAAAAACGCATTGCAGGCATGGCAAAGGGCGTTGACGAAATTATTGCACTCAATGACCCTATAGGACAGATTACAGAGGGCTTTACACGTCCAAACGGTCTCAGAATTTCAAAAACACGTGTACCGCTCGGAGTTATCGGAATCATATTTGAGTCACGCCCGAATGTAACTGTTGACGCTGCCGCACTTTGTCTCAAAGCAGGAAACGCAGTTATTCTCAAAGGTGGTAAAGAGGCTATAAACTCAAATAAATGTCTCGGACAGATTATGCGTAAAGCCATTGAGGAAGCTGGACTTCCTGCCAACGTTATTCAGGTAGTCGAAAATACTTCCCGTGAAACAACAAACGAACTTATGAAACTCAATAAATATATTGATGTTCTTATTCCGAGAGGAAGTGCCGGACTCATTCAGGCAATAGTTAACAATGCTACAGTTCCCGTTATTGAGACAGGTACGGGTAACTGTCATGTATATGTTGACGATTCGGCAGACCTTGAAAGTGCCGTTGATATTGTTGATAACGGAAAGACACAGCGTCCGTCTGTATGCAACGCCGTTGAGAGTCTGCTTGTACATAAGGACTGTGCCGAAAAGTTCCTGCCTATGATTGCAGAACGTTTCAAATCCCACAATGTGAAGATATACGGCTGTGACAGAACTGCCGAAATTCTCGGTGACGGTATTGAAAAGGCTACAGATACGGAATATGCAACAGAATTTCTTGACTACATTATTTCCGTCAAAGTGGTTGACAGCATTGACGAAGCAATTGCACATATAAGAAAATTCGGAACACATCATTCTGAATGTATCGTTACAAAGTCACTTGAAAACGCTGAAAAATTTCAGAAACAGGTTGATGCGGCAGCAGTTTATGTAAACGCTTCAACAAGGTTTACCGACGGTGGTGAGTTCGGATTCGGTGCGGAAATAGGTATTTCAACACAGAAACTTCATGCAAGAGGTCCTATGGGTCTTACTGAACTTACAACAATAAAATATCTTATCAAAGGCAACGGTCAGATAAGATAGAAATAATCGGAGGATAGAATGGCTATAAGAAAAGATGTAAACGATATGCTTAACAATCTTAAGCAGGAAGAACCGCCAAAGGAAGAAAAACACGTTAAAAGTAAATTTGACAATATGTCCGTTGATGACCTGATGAACGCCCTTAATGGCGGAAAAGAACCCCCACGTAAAGCACCTATAAGGGAACTGAAACGTATTCCGCCGTCAAAGAAGAACGATTATTCAAAACCAGAAAACAATAATCCGCCCAAAAAGAAAAAAATAGTTATAGGTGAGCTCCCTGACTATGATGCTATCGAACAGCAGGAAATTGAAAAGGAAATAAAAAAGAAAAATCCCATTGCTGAAAACAAAAAGAAAGATACTGTTAAAGAGAATAAGGACAGTGAAAAAAAGGGATTTTTTGCAAGGGTTAAAGACCTGATGTATGCTTCCGCTGACGATGAAGAAGAAACGGAAGAAGAAAAAGAAACTTCCGATGATGATGACACCAACGGTAATTTTACAGTTGAGGAAATCAAGGAAAGTTCAGAAATTGCAATTGCAAGTATTGAAGAGGCGATTTCTGCAATTAATGACAATGAACTTGTGAAAGACGAGGAAAAGACTGTTTCCGAAAATGAGGACAAGCCGAAAGAAAACAAGTCTGAACCCGTTTCAAAAAACAAGAAGAAAAACAACAATAAATCAAAACAGAACAACAGTCAGAAAACAAAGAACAGTAATTCAGAATCTGAAACAAAACCTGAAAAATCCGAAGAAAATAAGGCAGAGACTGAAAAACCTGAAGAAAAGAAGTCCGAGTCACAGATTGAAAAAGAAGAAGAAAAGCCTGAAACAAAGACGGAAAATACTGTTGATTCGGAGGAAAAGAAAGAACCTCCAAAAAATACAAGTCAGTCGGGTTCAGGAAACAAGAAAAAGAAGAACAGAAACAAACAGAAAAAAGACAATCAGAAGCCTGTTAAAAGCAGTGACAGTATAATTGAAGATATACAGAAAGATGCTGAAAAAGCCATTTCTGAAATCGAAAACAGTGATTCTTCAAAAAACGAAAAACAGGAAGATTCTGACGTTGATACCGTTGTTGAGGAAACAAAAAACGATTTGCCCGATAAAGAATATGAGCAGACAGAAAACGTTTCAGAAGAACAGGAAGAAAACAATTCAGAAGAACCGACAGAAAATACAGATGATGATGAAATTATTGTCAGAATCAGTGAAACACCTGTAAAAAGTTCTGAAAAATATAAAAAAAGCAGATACGCAATACCTGCGTTGTTGTGTATTGTTCTGGCGATAATAGGTGTTATAGCAATTGTAAGTACGCTGATATCAAATATCGGCGGAAAAGACGATTTTGAAAAAGCCGTTTATCCTGCCGTAATAATGAATATAGAACCGTTTGACAGTCCGTCCGAGCTTACTTCTGACCAGATTATAAGTGCGACTATATGGTCGGTTGTTATAGACGACGAAAAACTTTCAAAATATAATGAAATAATGGGTGCTGTAAATATTCCTGCGTCGGACGTTGAAGAATATGCCGTTGAGCTTTTCGGTGAGGATATTCCCGAACTCAACCATACTACTGTAGGTGCAGCTGAATCAAGGTTCTACTACAACAAAGATGCACAGTCATACAATGTACCCATAAAGCCCGATACGTTTACATATATACCCGAAGTTACTTCCGTATCAAAGAAAAGCGGAGAGTATGTGGTTAATGTAAATTATATTGAAGAACACCCCGAATGGATGGAAAAATCAGTTGTAAAGGAAGTACAGTTCAGACTTTCAAAGAACGACAACGGCGGTTATAAAATCGACTCGATGGAGGTCTTTTCTGAAAGTTCGTCAACATAAAAAAATAATCTCATCACTGACAAAACGGTGATGAGATTTTTATTTTTTATTCTGATTGTTGGCTGTAGTCCTTAAAACTTATATTCATGTCAACATCGGTTGAGATTCCGGGTACTTTTCCGTCACTTGCGTACTGCCATATTTTGAAATCATAATAATAAGTGGGTTCGTCGTTGTATTCGGCAAGCCATATGTCATACTCCTTGACTCTCGGCAGGTCAACTTTGAAAAGAAGTGTACTTTTGTTCTGATAAATCATGGGTGTATATCCTGCTGACTTTATTCTTTCACAGAACGCAACACAACAGTCGGCGAGTGATTCAATGGTTATTTCGTCTGTACGTGCGTAATCTTCATAAATAATTTCCCAGTCGAAAACAACGGGATAAGTAATATTGAAAGGTTCTATAGCATCTATAAC
>JAGAQS010000328.1 GCA_017622635.1 Ruminococcus sp.
GTCTCAATGGCAGCAGCAATGCTTATTAATGCCTCAGCCGTTCTGAATACAAGTACGGTTTTTGCGGCAGGTACAAAGTACGAATTTGAAGATGCCAAAATCACAGGTGAAATTACAGTTGAGGAAAACGCTGACGCAAGTGGCGGTAAATGCCTGAAAATGACTGACAGCGGTACTATTACGCTTGATTTCAATGTTGAAAAGGCAGGAATGTACAATGTGATGATTTACTGCGGAGGTATAGGCGGTGCTAAACAGCAGAATCTCAGTATAAACGGTGTTTCACAGGGTGCAGTTTGTGTACCTGAAAGTGACGGTTTTGAAGCTGTCAAGGTTTCGTCAGTAAAGCTGAACGAGGGCGAAAATACGCTTGTTATCGAAAAATCATGGGGCTGGTCGAACTTTGACTACATGACTGTTGAAGAAGCTGTCCTTGCTCCTATTGTAGCAACTCAGACAACACCATGCGACAAAGACGCAACTGCCGAAACAAAAAATCTTATGTCATATTTTGCAAGCGTTTATGGCAACCATATTATTTCAGGTCAGCAGGAAATATATAATTATGGTCCTCATCAGTTTGAATATGAGTTTGATTATCTCAACGATTTGACGGGTCACTATCCTGCTATAAGAGGTTTTGACTACGGTAACTTCTGTTGCCCCGCTTTTGGCAGTGACGACGGTTCGACAGAACGTATTATTGACTGGGTAAAGAACAGAAACGGTATTGCTACAGCTTCGTTCCACCTTAACGTGCCTACCGATATGGCAAGCTATACAAGCGGTTCTAAAATAGATTTTTCACAGACTACATACAGCGAAAAAACAGATTTTTCACCGTCTAAGGCTATTGTCGAGGGTACTAAAGAAAACCTTTATTATATGGAAGCCCTGACAACCCTTGCGGCAGAATTTAAAAAACTTGAAGCAGAGGGTGTGCCTGTACTCTGGAGACCTCTCCACGAAGCCGAAGGCGGCGGCGGTGAAGAAGCTTCATGGTTCTGGTGGGGCAGAGAAGGTTCAAAGGCTTATAAGGACTTATGGAAATTCACTTACAAGACACTTACCGAAGATTTCGGCTGTCACAATCTTATATGGGAATGGAACAGCTATAATTTCGATACTTCTGCCGACTGGTATCCGGGTGACGAATATGTTGATATAATCGGCTATGATAAGTACAACTGTACACAGTATCTTGAGGAAAACAACTGGCAGCCGTCGCTTTCACACAATGACAGTGCAATAAGCCCCGTTTTCTATGGAATAATGGAAAAGTACAACAGTGCGAAAATGGTTGCAATGGCTGAAAATGACTGTTTCTCAACTGTAGGAAATCTTACGGGCGAAAAAGCCGGCTGGCTCTATTTCTGTACATGGTATGACGGCGGAAGTGATAATATTAATTTCCTGACAAACCCGATTTTCAATACAAAAGAAGATACTATAGAAATGTATCAGAGTGACTATTGTATCACTCTTGACGAACTGCCGGCAGACCTCTATTCAAGTGAGTCAAAGCCTTCTCAGACAACTACTACAACTTCCGGTGAGGGTTCTTCAACTACAACAACAACTACAACCGCTACGACAAAACCCGATGATGATGATTTCAAGTTTGAACAGAAAAAGTATACTGTTGAAAAAGAAAACGGTTTCGGTGATACAATGACTATCAAGATAAAGGGTGAAGCAGGTGCTTCAATCGGCGGTGCTTTCGGTTACAGCAACGGTCCTACACCTGACGACTGGGTAAATGTTGAGTGGAAAGGCAACGCCGACAAGAACGGTATTCTTACTGTTGAAATTGATACGTCAAAAGTTCCCGACAGTGTTAAAACGGGTGAAATTCAGATTTGGTGGTCAAATGTATGGGATTCTTCAACGGAAACTGCTACAGATAAGGACTGCGACCTTATTTCATATGATGATGTAGACGTTTCAGGCGGTAAAGGTGATGCGGTTTACGGTGACGCAGATGAAGACGGAGAAGTTAATATAAATGACGCTGTACTTATCATGCAGTCAATAGCAAATCCCGACAAATACAAACTGTCTGAACAGGGCAAGGTTAACGCCGACGTTGTTGACAACGGTGGCGGTATCACAAACGGAGATGCCCTCGCTATTCAGTACGTTGAATCAAAAACAATTACTACGGATAAATTCCCTATCAC
>JAGAQS010000329.1 GCA_017622635.1 Ruminococcus sp.
CCTTATCATCAGTAAGCGACTTGAAATAAAGCTTGTCAATAGCGTCGCTGGAATTAGAGATAAGTTCTCTGAGGAAAATTTCCTTGTGTGTATAAATTGAATGAATCATCATATCAAGGAGTTTTTTGGACTCTGCCCTGAACTGTCTGGTTTCCATAAAAAAACATCTCCAAATCATAATTTTAGCACTCTCACTCTTTGAGTGCTAAAAACAGTATATAACTTTTTCACACGTAAAGTCAAGTGCCTGAGGAAATATTTACAATTTATTCACAAATAAACTGCCGTCGATTTTTTCACGCCAAAAAAATATACTCTTTTTTGTAATTATTCATAAGAAATCTATTGACATAAGTGCAGAAAAAGTATATAATAATTATGTTGTATTTATTTGCAGAATATTACTTCAGGCAGTATTTGCAGCTTTGTTTTAAATCATTACGGCGAATGCCCTCCGTAAAAAGATATAAGGAGTCCGCACCCCCGCCTTTACCGTATTACAATAACGGAACAAATATGGACATTTACTGTCCGCTATGTTTTGCGGGTTTTAATCTTACGGTTAAGCCCTTAATCAATATATTTTAACAAATGAATAAAATGATGCGGCATTTACCGCCTTTAAGTAGTAATCAGATTTATGATACAAGTTTATTTTACTAATTATATTTAAAGGAGGTAATGCACTGTATGAACTTGACAATTTCTATCGTCCTTATTATTGTCGCACTTATAGTAGGTGCGGTTGTTGCCGGCTTTATCACTTACAACAAAGCTTATAAAAAAGGCGTTGATGCAGGTATCGAACAGCGTAAGCAGCAGGCAGAAGCCGTTATGGGTTCAGCCGAAAAACAGGCGGAGCGTATAATTGAGGACGCTGAAAAGGACGCCGACAACAAGAAAAAAAGTGCGTTGGTTGAAGCTAAAGACGAAATTCACAAGCTCCGCACTGAAGCAGATAAGGAAATCAAGGAACGCAGAGCAGAGCTGTCACGTCAGGAAAGACGTATGCAGCAAAAAGAGGAAAATCTTGACAAAAAAACAGATAACCTTGAAAGAAAAGACGATATCCTCAATCAGAAAATCAAATCTGCCGACGAAAAACTCAAGGAAGCAGAAACCATTAAAAAAAGTCAGATGGACGTTCTCGAAAAAATCTCCGAATTTACCAGAGAACAGGCAAAAGAATACATACTTTCCAAGCTCGAAGATGACCTCATACATGAAAAAGCCGTCAAGGTTGCCGCTTATGAACAGCAGGTAAAAGATGAATGTCAGGAAAAGGCAAGGAGTTATATTTCACTTGCTATCGCCAAAGTCGCATCAGACCAGGTTTCAGAAACAGCTGTTTCCGTTGTTCCCCTCCCGAATGACGAAATGAAAGGTCGTATTATAGGACGTGAGGGAAGAAATATCCGAACCCTCGAAACCCTTACGGGTGTTGACCTTATTATTGACGACACACCCGAAGCCATCACTCTCTCCTGCTTTGACCAGATTCGCCGTGAAATTGCAAGAATTGCACTTGAAAAACTTATCGCCGACGGTCGTATCCACCCCACACGTATTGAGGAAATGGTTGACAAGGCACGCCGTGAGGTCGAATACCGCATAAAACAGGAGGGCGAACGTGCTGTAATTGAAACAAACGTCCACGGTATAAACCACGAACTTATAAAACTTATCGGCAGACTTAAATTCCGTACAAGTTACAGACAGAACGTACTTGACCACTCTATTGAAGTTGCCAAACTCTGCGGAGTTCTCGCCTCTGAACTCGGTGTAGACGCAAATATGGCAAGACGTGCAGGACTTCTTCACGATATCGGTAAGGCTCTTACTTCCGAAATCGAAGGTTCACACGTTCAGATAGGTGTTGACGTATGTAAAAAATACAACGAAAGTCCTGTTGTTATCCATGCCGTTGAGGCACATCACAACGATGTAGAACCGAAAACGGTTATAGCCTGCATCGTTCAGGCTGCCGACGCTATCTCCGCAGCAAGACCTGCCGCAAGAAGCGAAAACTATGAAAGCTATATCAAGCGACTCCAGAAACTTGAAGAAATATGCACCTCTTATGAAGGTGTTGAAAAATGCTTTGCTGTTCAGGCAGGACGTGAAGTCAGAATCATGGTTGTACCGGAAGTCATCAACGATGAGAAAATGGTACTTGTCGCAAGACAGATTGCACAGCAGATTGAGTCCGAAATGGATTATCCCGGACAGATTAAAGTCAATCTTATCCGTGAAAGCAGGGTTACTGACTACGCAAAATAAGTCAACGCAATGCGGACGGCAGAACCGTCCGCATTTTTCATAATCAGAATCATAAATATTAATAAAAGGAGATGTTACAATGAAAAATAAATCATTCAAAAAGAAATTCATATCGTTGTCTATGGCACTTTCTGTTTCGGTATGTGCCATAACGATTCCTGCAATTGCAGGCTGGGAACAGATAGGCTGTATGGGCGACCTCAATAACGATACTGAAGTGAATATTGCCGACCTGCTTCTTCTTTCAAAGCATATTCTAAATAAACTCTCCCTTACGTCCGAAAATTCTTATCATATAGACTACAATTATTATTCCGTAAACGGCAGTGACCCCGACAATTCCCTTGAATATTTACATACTGCCGATATAAATCAGGACGGAAAAATTGATGTTTTTGATTTGGTTATGATGAGAAAATATGTAATAAACCAATGGGGAGAACCTGTATACAGGTGGTCAGACGACACCGAAACTTCCACGTCGTCAACTTCAACCGCCACAACAACAACCACTTCAACAAGTTCTGTACAGGAAACCACCACTTCCACAACTGCCGTAATGTCGGAATTTGTCGAAGCACCTGTAAAAGATTTATACGGTTCTATGCCATCTCAGGACGATGCCGAACTTGTAATATTCTATGTTGATTTTCCCGACTGTAAATATCAGTACGACCCGTCAGCAGAAGAAATAGAAAAAATTGCTTTCGGTGACAAAAACACAGAGGACAAAAATTATCCGTTTGAAAGTATGTCCGCTTTCTATAACCGTTCGTCAAAGGGAAACATGAAGCTTGACGGAAAGGTTTTCCGCTACACCACAAAGGAAAACAAATCCGCATATGAGGGCGATATATATCATGTAAATCTGATAAATGAAGTCTATCAGGCGTTTGAAAACAGTGAGGACTTTACGCAGTTTGACGGCAACGGTGACAAAATAATTGACGCTACACTTATATCTGTTCCCACAGATGCAGGTGCGGACAACTGGTGGCCCGCAGCGGGACAGTACGGCGGTTCAAACGGTCTGAAAGTTGACGGTATGTCCGTTGGTCACGTAATAGTCGGAAACGCACAGATAGAAAGCAAAACCGATTACAAAAACTTCAACAGCAGTTATCTTCACGAAATCGGTCACTGTATGGGACTTCCCGATTTTTACCTGTACAACGGTGAAAAAGATTTCGAGGGTATGCACGGCTCGGCAGGTTATGACCTCATGGACGAGGCGGATTCCGACTTTTCCGCAGTTTCAAAGCTTATGCTTGGCTGGTTTAAGAAAGAACAGATTGAAATATATGACCGTTCGGCAGGTACTCAGACTTTCACCCTCACAAATGCACAGACAGATGACGGCAACTGTGTTATTATCCCGTACGGAAAACTTGAGGGCAATTATTATTCTGAATATTTTATAGTTGAATACACAACACTTGATGTCAACAACAGTAACATCAAAAAAGATTTCTGGTGGAAACCGACAGGCAGCGGTATACGTGTTATTCACGTAAACGGCGAAATATCGGACAATGCAGGCTGGAAATACTGGAAATACGCAAGCGGTCAGAATGAGGCTACAAACAACGATGCGGGAAAACGTTTTGTCCGTATTATAGACGATACCGATACAGATAACCTTTACCGTACGGGTGATGTGATTGACAGCAGTATTTCGGGGTTCAACTGGTACGACGAAAACGGTGAACAGTCTGTTGACCCTGAAATAAAAATAACCGTTGGCGAACAGGACGGCGACAACTACACAATAACAATTTCAGAAAAATAATCAAAGAAAGGCTTTTCAAAATGTCAAAGCAATTATTCAACACAACGGAAAAATCAAACTTCATTCTTAACATGACTGAAGAAAAATATTCTCAGCTTGCATCATACGGTCTTTCCCTCGCCTGTTTCACTACAGCGATTTTTGCAGTCATACCCGAATTTGTTGACAAACTTTCCTACTCCATAGTATCGGGCGGTCTTGCCGTTTCGGGAGTAATATGTATGATTCTTGCACTTATTGCCGTAATGAAAAAATACATAGACATAAAAAAACTTTTTCCCGTCTGTTCATTCGGTGCAATGATTTTATGGGGAATTGTTTCCCTTATAAACTCCTATTCCGTAAGTACTTCATTTTACGGCTTTTCAGGACGTGGCGAAGGACTTCTCGCAATTATCTTTTATTTCTGTTTCTTCATAACCGCAATGTCGGTAAAACGTGAAAAAGCAGTAAAATCAATAATAAATTCCGTTATAGCGTCGGGACTTCTTCACTCTCTTGTTGCTCTGATTCAGGTATTCACGGGAAAATTAAGTCACTACCGTTTTATCTCTCTTGACATAAAAGCCAATGCGGCAAGCGGTCTGGCACAGTCACCCGTTTTTCTCGCAATGGTTCTCAGCCTTTCACTTACTGCGTCACTGATAATGAGCGTAACAACAGACAAAAAACGTATTTTCTATATTGTAAGTTCATGTATATTCTCGTTCGTTATGATGTTCACATATTCACTCGTGGGAATAACAGGAATTATAATAAGTATAATTCTGTCGGCTACGGCGGTATTTATTTCAAAGTCCCCGAAAATAAGGCTTGTTTCACTGCTTTCGTCAGTGATTCCCGCCGTTGTTTCCGTAATTATTGTAAATGCCGGACTTATCGGCGAAATATCATCTTACAAACTTTACGACGGTTATTCACTCTGGTGGGCTGACTCTTATATGAGGCTTTCCTCAAGCGGTGACTACAACAGCGAAAAAGTCGATATATCCGATACTGCGGAAGTTTATGGTTATCTCAACAGTACATCTCTTGACATAATCAAAAAATACGCCCTCACTGGTACAGGTCCTGACCAACTTGTATATCCTCAGCTTTACACAAACGGCGGTCTCGATATGGAAACCACTGACATGAGTACAATTATTTTCCTCAACAGAGGAACTTTTGACAGGGTTTACAATGAATATCTGTATACCGCCGCAACAAGAGGTATACCCTCATTAATTGCACTTGTCCTTATACTCGGTTCGGTACTTGTAAACGGTTTCAGAAAAGTAAAGAAATCCCGTTCCGATATAGATATATGTACGTTTATGATGTTCATATGTGGTATACTGATATTTTTCATTGGTTGCAGCAATATAACTTTTTCACCGATATTCTGGACAGTTTCGGGTCTGCTTTTATGTTCTGCAAAAAAAGAATAAACCTTTATTATATGCGGATTTTCATAAAATATGTAAGTATACGCTAACAAAAAACTATTGATTTTTTCTGCAAATATGATAGAATATAAATACAAAGGTTTTATTCCTGAAAATTTACGGAGGTGCTTTATTATGGCATATATTATTAATGATGATTGTATCAGCTGTGGTGCTTGTGCAAGTGAATGCCCTGTTGACGCTATTTCAGAGGGCGACGGCAAGTACGTTATTGACGCAGACGCTTGCGTAGAATGTGGTGCTTGTGCAGGTGTTTGCCCTGTTGCTGCTCCTTCTGCTGAATAATTCATGAAATTTAAACAGTTCCTTACGGAACTGTTTATTTTTTTCTTGACAATATATATTATTCTGTGTTATACTATGATTGTACATGAAAAAATTATTTATACATCATTCAAAATAACAACAACGGAGGATTAGTATATGAAAAAATTCAGGCTTACCGCAATTATTCTCGCTATGTCACTTTCTGCCGTTTCGGCTTTTTCCTGCTCAGATAAAACTCCCGAACAATCAAGTGCGGAGATTTCATACATTGACCCGAATCAGCCCGTAAAGGAAGACCCGACAAAATATTCGGGAAATGCAAACAAGACAAATTCTTCTTTCGGTCAGGAAATGGAAGTAAACAGTACTGCATTTACTCTCAATTCTGTCGTAAGAGTACCTGACGACGTATCTGACAATGATTATATATATATGAATGTTACAATAAAAAACAAAACAGATATAGAATATGAAATCAGTTCACTAAATAATTTCTTTTTGGCTCTCCCTGACGGTACGGAAATTTCATCTGATGTACGTACAAAAATAATGGCTCTTTCATCATTCCCGAAATGTATTGACGATTATATCACAATTCCTGCAAACGGTGAATTTACAGGCTACCTTGCAGGCGGATTTGTTATTCCTCCCGACACGGATTCGTTTACTATCGGCTTCTTCCCGACACTTAACAACGAAGTAGACAAATCGGAAGTTATACTTTCACCCGTAAGTGCCGAAGATATCAGTTCAGATGACTCAGTACTCAAGTGACTTTTACTCCCCTGCCATTACGGTCAGGGGATTTTTTCTGTTCAGATGCAGGTGAACGCCTTGTATATGAACCGCATACGGCAAGCACAGCAAAATAAATTATACCCCCGACCGTGACCGACAGAAAAAGTACACCGAATTTGCCCATACCCATACGCTGAGTAATTCCTGAAACAAGATACGCCGAACCCGCACACATAGCCCCTGCATACACAATACCCGCAAATGATTTTATTTCAAGACTTATACCCGAATGTTTTATATAAAGTTTCAGCGATACCGCAAGTATTACAGCGTAACACAATGATGTCGAAACAGCTGCACCGTCAACACTAATCAGCGGTATAAGAACAACATTTCCGACAAATTTTATAACTGTTCCGAGAATCATTATTTTCATGGGCAGAGACGCTTTCCCGATAGCCTGTAACATACTGAAAAGCGGAAACGATACGCACAGACAAACCATACCCGGCATTAAAAGTCTTAAAGCGTTTATACATATTGCGGTCTCGTCCGTCTGTTTAGGGAAAAGAAAACCGAGTATTTCGGGGGCAAGTACGGCTATTCCAAATGCCGACGGCACGGCAATGACCGCCGAAGCAATCAGAGCCTGCATACTGTTTTCGGAGAGTGATTTTATATTTCTGTTTTCCCAAGCCTCCGTAATGCACGGCAGAACGCCTTTTCCGAGCATATTTGTGACGGACGGTACAAGGTTAAAGACAGTCAGTGCAATTCCTGCAAATGAACCGTAAACAAAATCAGGCATTTCACTTTCTGAAACAGGAACGTTTATCCTGCTCCCGAAACGTGATATACAGCCGATAACCGTCCACATATCTATAAGTGCGGTTAAATTTGTTACCACTGCACTTATACCCGTCGGAACAGCGTTAACAGCAAGTTCACGTGCAATTTCACGGCGTTTCATTACGGTATCCTCTCCGCCTGAAAGAACGTTTTTCCCGAAAATTCTTATAATTCCGAAAAACAGTGTCGCACCGACAGACGAAAGAGTGACACCAAGTATTCCTGCTGCCGCCGCAATTGCTCTTGTATCGGTAATTTCAGGAAAATAAACCATTATTTCATTGCTGTGCTGTGTAACGTATCTACAGAGAAAAAGTCCTGCGGCAACTTTCACAATTCCCTCTATAACCTGCGAAACGGCAGTAGGATACATATTACTCATGCCCTCATAATAACCACGTTCCACCGACATTATACAGCCGAAAAATACAGACGGTGATATCATGGCAACCGCTAACGACGCTTCTGTACTTCCCGAAGAATACAGGCTAAAAGATTTGGACAGCAGAAAAGTAACCGCACTCCCTGCCAGTCCGACGGCTGAAAACAGAATCAGTGCCGTACTGCGTACTTTCTTTGCGTTCTTATACATTCCAAGTGCAATACTTTGTGCGGTCATTCGTGCAACGGCGGAAGAAAGTCCCGTGACGGTAAGTGCGTACACAGGCATAAAAAGACTGTACGCACAGCTGAAATAACTCATTCCCACACCGCCGAGCAGGTTAGTAAGCGGTATTTTAAACAACGCCCCCAGTGCTTTCGCCACCGCTGCGGAAAGCATAAGTATAAGCGAACCTTTCAGAAAATTCTGTTTTTTCAAAAAATCACCCTTTACAATTACAGTCAGTAAGAAAATTATAGTCCGATTTTCTTGTTTTCACAAAAATATATGTTGCAGAATCAGAAAATATGTGGTATAATATAAAATAAGCTGTTTTCGGCTTCCAAATTCACATAAATGACATAAACTGAAAGGCTGGTTTTAAAAATGAACTATAAATTTTCTGATAAAGTAACCAAGCTTCAGGCTTCCGCTATCAGAGAAATTCTAAAATTCACGGCAGACCCTGACGTAATTTCATTTGCGGCAGGCAATCCCGCACCGGAGGCTTTTCCTACGAAAAGAATCGCCGAAATATCTGACGAACTCCTGAGAAATGACCCCATTCTTGCTCTACAGTACAGCATCACAGAGGGTTATACTCCTCTGCGTGACTTTCTGAAAAAGTGGCTTGCGTCCAAAAACTGCTACAATTCAGACTTTGACGATATTATTGTAACATCGGGCGGTCAGCAGGCTAACGAACTTTCATGTAAAGTACTTCTGAATGAGGGTGACACACTTCTTTGTGAATCACCGTGCTTTATAGGTTCGCTGAACGCTTTCCGTTCCTACAACGTCAATCTCTGCGGTGTTGACATGGACGACGACGGCATTAATCTTGAAAAGCTTGAAAATGCCCTGAAAACCCACAATAATGTAAAAATGCTCTATGTTATCCCGAATTTCCAGAACCCCACAGGCAGAACAATGTCTTTTGAAAAACGTAAGGCTGTTTATGAAATGGCTTGCAGGTATGATTTTATCATTCTTGAGGACGACCCATACGGTGAACTGCGTTTTGCAGGTGAAAACGTTCCGACAATCAAGAGCCTTGACACAGAAGGACGTGTTATCTATACAAGTACATTTTCAAAGATTCTTTCGTCAGGTTTCAGAACAGGCTTTGTTTCCGCACCTGCTCCGATTATTCAGAAAATCGTTGTCTGCAAACAGGTTGCGGACGTTCACTCAAATATATGGGCACAGGTTGTCGCACAGCGTTTCATGACCTCTGTGAACCTCGACGAACATCTTGCGGGTCTGCGTGAAATTTACAGAAAGAAATGCGATTTGATGTGTTCTTACATTGATAACGGATTTTCCGAAAGGATTTCGTATATCAGACCGCAGGGCGGACTTTTCGTGTGGTGTACACTCCCCGACGACTGTGATATGAATGATTTCTGTACAAAAGCAATTAAGGAATACAAGATTGCCGTTGTTCCGGGAAATTCATTCAGTATCGACGAATCTGAAAAGAGCCATTCGTTCCGTCTCAACTATTCCACACCGACAAATGAACAGATTGAAAAAGGTATGGAAACACTCGCAAAAATGACCAAGGATATACTCGGTTAAACCGATTATATCTTGAAATAATCTATAAATGAAAGGAATTTTATTATGCCAAACAGAATGACTGAAAGATATGCCGTAACTCAGAAGTACCTCATGACAAGAGGTCAGGCTATCAACTTCCCCGCACGTTTCTTCAATGCAAACTTAAAGAAAAACGAGGTTTTCGGTGTCGTTATCGACATTCCGATGTCACCGACAGTCCTCACTTCAATGGTATGCTTCATAAACGGTGCGGCTAACCTCTACTTCAACAACGGCGGAGAATATACAGGTGCTTCACAGAAGTACAGAAATCTTGTTCAGGCTACCCACACTCTCGTTGCCAACGCAGGTCTGCTTCTCCCGAAAGCTCAGAAAACAAAGTCCTACGACCTCCCGAAAGGAAAAACACACAACATTTTCCTGCTCACAAAAAACGCTGTCTACAAGACAGAAATCAAGCCTGGTATCATTCCTGAAACAGAACCTGAACTCCGTACTTTCTATGTACTCTATCAGCGTGTTCTGAACGAACTCAGAAGCTGTCAGCTCAAGGACGACGCAGCAGCACGCAACGCAAAATAAGGAGATGCTTTTTTCAGATGGAAGATAAAAAACTTATTTTCAGCGGTATCCAGCCAACAGGCACTTTTACTCTCGGTAACTATATCGGTGCTGTAAGAAACTGGGGACCTTTACAGGACGAATACAACTGTGTTTACTGTGTTGTCGATATGCACGCAATAACAGTCAGACAAGACCCCGTCAAACTCAGGCAGAACACCATGAACTCCTATGCACTTCTTATGGCTTGCGGAATTGACGTGGAAAAATCTATCCTGTTTATACAAAGCCACGTAAAGACCCATGCGGAATTAAGCTGGGTTCTCGGCTGTAACACACAGTTCGGCGAACTCTCACGTATGACACAGTTCAAGGACAAGAGCCAGAAACACGCCGATGATGTAAATTCAGGACTGTTTACCTACCCTGTACTCATGGCAGCCGATATTCTCGCATATAATGCCGACCTCGTTCCCGTAGGTGTTGACCAGAAACAGCATCTTGAACTTGCAAGAAACATTGCACAGCGTTTCAATCAGCGATACGGCGACTTCTTCACACTCCCTGAACCGTATATCCCCGAAGTAGGGGCAAAAGTAATGTCACTGCAAGACCCCACAAAGAAAATGTCCAAGTCCGACGAAAACCCGAATGCAGTTATACTCATTCTTGATGACAAGGACACTATTATAAGAAAGTTTAAACGTGCCGTTACCGACAGCGAAGCGGAAGTGTGCTGCCGTGAGGGCAAGGACGGAATCAACAACCTAATGACGATTTATTCAAGCGTTACGGGCAAGGACTTTGCGTCAATCGAATCTGAATTTTCGGGCAAGGGATACGGCGATTTCAAGCTTGCGGTCGGTGAGGCTGTGGCAGACCACCTTGAACCTGTACGTACAGAATTTGCAAGACTTATTGCAGACAAGGCATATCTTAAAAAATGCTATACCGAGGGTGCTGAAAAGGCACTGAGATATTCTCAGAGAATCGTTTCAAAGGTATACAGAAAAGTAGGATTTGTTGACAGAACATAAAATATCAATCGGGCGGAACTTTCCGCCCGTGTGTTTTGATTTACAGGTAAAAATTTACAAAACACATTGTTTAATAAAATTTTATTAAGTTATATCGCCAAAATTGCAAAAATATATTGCATTTTATCGGATTTTAAGGTATTATATTATTTAGTCCGTCTTTAAGGAGGTTTTTTCTATGGTTGATTTTCAGCAGAAAAAGCATTATTCTATTGATGATTTGATTGAAATTGTCCGTCTCCTGCGTGGAGAGGGTGGCTGTCCATGGGACAGGGAACAGACGCACGAGTCAATCAAAAGTGATTTTATCGAGGAAACCTGTGAGGCTATAGAGGCTATTGACCTCAGAGATACCGATCTGCTCCGTGAAGAACTCGGCGACGTTCTTCTTCAGGTTGTTTTCCATTCCAGAATAGAAGAAGAAAACAATTCTTTCAATTTTGATGATGTATGCAACGATATATGTCAGAAGCTTATTATACGTCACCCCCATGTGTTCGGTGAAATTACGGTTGATTCAACTGGTGATGTTCTGAAAAACTGGGACGCTATAAAAATGCAGACAAAGGGTCAGGAAACTTATACCGATACCCTTGAAAGCGTTGCAAAGTCACTTCCCGCACTGATGAGAGCCCAGAAAGTCGGTAAGCGTGCAATGCGTGCAGGCATGGACTTTAAATGTGCAAACGACGCAATAGCCTGTATTTCCGCCGAAAAGGCTGAATTTGACGAAGCCGTTGCCGAAGGTGACAAAAAACACATTGAAGAAGAAATCGGCGACCTGCTTTTTTCATGTGTAAACGCCGCACGTCATCTCGGAATAGATGCAGAACTTGCACTTAAAGCCTCAACCGATAAATTCATAAAGCGTTTCGCTGTTACCGAAAAACTTATTGTTTCGGAAAAAACCGACATGAAGAATCTTTCAATAGAAGAAATTGACATCTACTGGGACAAGGCTAAACATATTATTAATTCGGAGGAAAATAAAAATGACTAAAACTGAACTTATCGCTTCAATCGCAGATAAAATGAACTGCACAAAAAAAGACGCTTCCGCTGTTCTTGACGCTACAGTTGCCGTTATTCAGGAAACACTCGAAACAGGTGAAAAAGTGTCTGTAACAGGATTCGGCACTTTTGAAGTACGTGAAAGAGGAGAAAAGACCTGTATCAACCCCAAAACAAAGACTAAGATGGTCTGCCCTCCGTGCAAAGCACCTACTTTCAAGGCAGGCAGAGCATTAAAGGCTTCTATCAATAAGTGAAATTATGGGAACAGGCACAACGGTCTGTTCCCTTTTAATTAATCAACAAAGGAGATAATAAAAAATGAGACTTGACAAATATCTTAAAGTTACAAGACTTATAAAAAGAAGAACGGTTGCAAATGATGCCTGTGACGCTGAAAAAATCGTTGTGAACGGCAAGGTTGCCCGTGCATCATATGATGTAAAAGTCGGCGATATAATCGAAATAAATATGGGTACACGCCCCCTCAAAGTAAAGGTTCTGAACGTTACGGAACACGCAACAAAAGAAACCGCTTCCGACAATTACACCGTAATAGAATAAAAAAACGGGACATTTTTTCAATGTCCCGATTTTTCTAACTTCTGTCATAATAGTCATTGCTGTCACAATCTGCATTATAATCAACGCCCTGACTTTTTGGAATATTAATATTCTGTGCGATTTCCTGCGACTTCTGAATATAATCATTGCTTGTCTCATTGTACTGCCTTGCGGAATCAACACTTGACTGTATACTTTGACCTATGCTTTTTCCTTGTTCACGGCTTTTCATATACGGAACAACAACAGCGACAATTCCGAATATTTCGTCAACAACCGGAAGTGCATCGGGGGCTATTATGTTAGCAACAGCCAACGCTAAACCCAGTCCTGCATGACCTTTCTTTGTAAATATGTATGCTCCTATAACAAGTACAACACAACCGACAGTATCAAACAACGCCAACACTGCAATAATACATATAGCCGTGCCTAATGAATACGGTTGAACCTGATTGTTCTGATTCTGAATCTGATTAGCCATAATCTTCACCACCTTTCTATAATTTTATTATACATATAGTGCAAGACATACGGGTGTCCGTTCATAACAAATTTACAGATAATTTACAAATAATCAAGAATAAATAAAAAAGGGTACATTATATGTACCCTTTCTTTATTTTGTATTCTTTATATCCCAGCGGAACACGGTGATTTTTGCCGCCTTAGTACAGTCAAGTATATTATTGTGTTCAAGCTTTGACATATCAAGATAACGGTAATTTTCCTTTTCGCCACTGTTCTTTGAAAAAATGCCCTTTATCTTTGAAAGCGTACCGCCTGCATTTCGGGAAATAACCGTTCCGAGATGATAATGTTCCCTCATAAATGCGATAATATCCGCCGCCGTTGTAATGTTTTTGTCACTGACATTGTAAGTACCCGAATATGAAGTATCGTCGGCACTTCTTACAAAACAAATTATGAAGTCAACAAGATTATGCACACAACAGAGCTGAAAACCGTACTGACCAGTTCCCGAAACAAATTTAACATTGTCTTTAGGGTCTGTAATCTTTGCTGTAAGATTTTCTATAAAATCATGTGTATATACAGGTGCTACTCTTATAACACAGGCTATTACTTCCTTGTGATTCTGCAATTCCGCTATAAACGCCTTTTCAGATTCAAATTTCAGATTTGCATAATTTGTCACGGGTTTAAGCTTGTTTGTTTCCCTTATCGGTTCACGGCTTTTCTGAAATTCATAAACCTGGTCTGTACTTATAAGTATAAACTCCTTTACTCCTGAATTGAGAGCAATATTGTATATGAATTTATCGCACTGTTCTGAAATTGCCATCTGTGTTTCTGTAACAATCGGTCCGAAATCATTGTCAACCGTACAGGCGGCATGTATAACCACATCAATTTTGTTGTTCCTGAAAATTTCCTCATAAGCGTCTTTGTCGTCAGGACCAGCCTGAATGAAAGAATAATGAAGTTTTCCCGTGTTATAATTTCCCTCTGATTCATCAACCGCAATAACGGCATTCCCCTTTTTAAGAAGTCCGGAACATATATATTTGCCTATAAGTCCGCACCCTCCCATTACAAGAATTGTATTCATCACCACAGCCTCCAATCAAATATTAAACATACATTGATATTATATCACAATATAAATTATTTTTCAATAGTCCGTCAGGATATATTATTCAGATGAACCTGTTTCGTTGACTTCAGAAATATATTTGTCAACAACAGAATAAATGGAATCATATGTTTCATTCCAAGGTGTACCACGTGCGGTAAGTCTAAGACTGTTATCAAGCAATTCACCGCAGTCCGCCGAAACACCCTTTGAAACATCAATAAAGGGATTTTCTTCCGCCATTGACTGCATATTTTCTTTCATTTCAAACATTTCTTCAGTCCAGCCGTAATCGTCAAACATCTGCCTGTCAGCTATGGCACGTGTTTCCTCGTCTTTAAGTACAAAACGTTTGCAGTCAAGGAACTTTGCGACTCCTTCGGGATTCTGTCCGCCCTTGACAAAAGTGTACGCTTCAATTCCTACAGGTATATAATATTCATCTGATTCGGGATATTTAGGCATGGGAACAAAAAAAGCCTCATCTCCGAAATTACTTTTCCAATCCGACGGTTCTGTATAAAATTCATAAAGTCCGCACGGATAAAAAAGAGTTTTTCCCTCGCCTATATAGGCAGGTTTTGCGTTCCAGCCGTAATCCTCCGAACCAATCGCTATAAGGTTATCTGTGTAAAGTTCATATATCCAGTTCTGCACACGTTCCATGTCGGGACTGCCGAGATTGTTTACAAGTTTACCGTTTTCCACGCTTACAGGTGGAACGCCCGTTGTGTTGATAAGTCCGAACTCAAACCACCAGCCGTCTATACCGTAACGCTGATTTGCAGGGTCAACGAATTTTTCAAGCATATCCTGAAAAGTATCCCATGTCCATTCACCTTTTGCGTAAAGTTCGGCAGGGTCTTGCAAACCTGCTTCACGGACGGTCTTTCGGTTGTATATGACGGCACAGTTGTCACCTGCTATTCGTGGTACAGCCACATAATGACTGCCGTTCCAGACAAGACTGTCATTTATCTCCTTAACGTCCTCCCATAACGGCGAATCAAAATCAATATAATCGTCGGCAGGCACAAACATTGAACGCACAACACCTTTCGGAAAAGCGTCAAGGTCGCCTGCATAGAAGAAGTCTATTCCCTCATCGCCATTTATTGCCTTTGCAAGCTGTTCGTAGCGTTCTTCATAGGTACACTGATGCCATTCAATATTACCGCCGTAGCGTTCCTGAAATGCCACAAGAAAAGCAGGTGTACTTTTATTGCCGTCGGCATTTATATCCCACTCCGCAAGCCACTTTATAGTTTTGTTTTCAAGTTCACCCGTAAGAAGTTCGGAACTTTTCACATTTTCAGATATAGTCTGTCTTACTTTCGGGTCAACGTCCTTACCTGCTTCCGATTTTTCGGTATCTCCGCTACTGCACGCAACAAATGATAATGACAACGCTGTAACAAACAATGAAGAAACAAAAACTTTCAATTTTTTCATTCCGCAAACTCCTTTCGGATTTCTATTTTTCCGAACACGTTTTACCACTTGCCGAAAACGCACAGCTACCTTTCATCTGACACGATTCACAGCCTTTTCTACCACGTTCAACAGGTGTTTCGGATATTCCTATAATTGCAGTGACGGACTTTGACGGCAAAAGCAGACTGTTTTCTGTTACGGTAAGTCCTATCCGTCTCTGTGCATTGAGAAACAAAAGCAAATCTTTCTGAATGTCAAGCGGTAAATCACCGTACCCCGCACTGAATCGCCATGTGCGGTACTTTGCTTTTACTTTTTCAAAAATTTCCTTTTCCACACGGTCACATACCTGCTCAACACCTGCACTGCAAAGACAGTCTACCGCCAGAGCCTCCGCCATATCGGTAACGGCAGTACGGCGTATTAATTTATCAGCCTCAGCCGAAAGCGTTACAGCCATTACTACCGCCTCTGTACAGCCTGAAAGATGCTTTTTGATGTCCATGCCCGACAGTACCGTATTGACACCGCCGAGCAAAACACCGTTTTCAGTAAAACATACTGTTGTCTTGCGGTAAACGTATTTCGGACGTACCGATTCCCTCACAATAATTTCACATCTGTCAAGCATTTCCGATATTTTTTCGTCGGGAACGCCCTTTATGCCCATATAACGTGAGGCCTCTTCCTTTGAAATGGGGTTCAGTGTCATCATACACCGATAATTCCCGAAACCGCTTCACTGATTTTTCTTGCAACATATGCGTTATTCATAGTGTAAAGATGTATAC
>JAGAQS010000036.1 GCA_017622635.1 Ruminococcus sp.
ACTTATAACCCATATCAAAAAGCGGTCTCTTTACGGAAGTAAGTGCAGGAGAGAAATTTCTTGCATTATATGTATAGTCAAAACCCGTCACAATAACGTCGTCGGGAACTTTATAACCTGCTTTTTCGAGAGCAGAAACAGCCGTGAGTGCCATAGCATCGTTTGCACATATAAAAGCATCAGGAAGTGAAAGACCCGATTCAAGAAATTCATCTATTGCCTGCCGTCCGTCCTGACTTCTGAACTCACCGAAAAATACACGTTCCTCATCAACGGGCAGACTGTGTTTTTCCATAACATCAAGAAAAGCGTGGTATCTGTCAGTCGCTTCGGGATTGGAAAGAGGTCCTGAAATAAAGTTTATCACTTTCGCACCGTGTTCCTCAATGACATGGTTTATAATCTCACTCATGGCGGAACTGTTGTTTATACTTATGTTACAGATATGCGGATAGTCACTACAGTCAAAAATCACGGCAGGTATACCCGATTCGTCAACACGCTTTATTATACGCTCCTTTACTTCGGGGTCACAGATAGTATTTGTCATAAGTATTGTGCCGTCAAATTCACTGAAATTTATCAGATTGTAAATACTGTATTCCCCTATATCAAATCTTTTGCTTTTCAGCATACCGCCGTAAGCGGCAAAATATGATATGTTAATATTTGTTTCCCTTGCAAAACTGTTGATACCGTTTATTATATTATTCTGGTATTCCTCGTCGATACCTGCGGCAACAACAGCGATATGTGTTATTTTATTATCCATTTTTTTCACCGTTTTCATAGTATTTTGAAATTATTAAGTCCATTGTATCACTGTTTACGCAAAATTTAAAGGGGCAAACCAAAAATTCATCAATATGCATAACAAAATACGCAAACAATTGTACAATATGCCGAATTTTCTGAAAAAACCGTCTTTTTTATTACCTAAAATCACTTACATATAAAAAAGGAGGCTGATATTATGAAAAAAGCAGTTATTTTTATTACGTTTTTTGCCCTCTGTGCTGTTTCATGCAGTCAGAACAAACAAAAGTTGCAAAACAGTCCCAAATCATATATCGCCGAAAAACTTACTGATATCGCATACAAAAAAGAATCGGTAAAAATTCCCGACGTTCTCAGTCAGATTTACTGTTTCAATTCATACAACGGCGGAAACGATTATTTTATTCTCGGAGCGGGTACGGCTGTACCTGAATTTTGGAAAACAGACAGAAATTTTAACTTTGAAAAAACGGAAATATCTGATTTTGACATAGGTGTGTCATATAATATTGACGTTGCCGACGACGGTACGGTTGTTGAATTTTTTGTTGATGCGGACTACGGTGACCTGCCTGACCCTGACCCCACATCTGACGACTACAATGAAGCAGAATATGATGCCGTAGCCGAATACAGTTTCAGAATAAACACTTACAGCGACGGTAAACTACTTGCGTCATCAGTTGTCGGTGAATTTCCTGAAGTTCCCGACAAATCGGTAATAATCGAAAACATAGCTTCCGACGGTAAATTACTCATTGCAAACATAAACGGTACATACTACGTCTTTAAAACAGACGGTTCATATATAGGTGAACTGTCCGCAGAAAACGGCGGAACAATTGAGACAATCGGTCACAATAAAGACGGTTCACTTGTATGTGCGGTTATTACAGATGATGACAAAATGAAGATACAATCTATAAATTCCGGCGGTTCACCCGAAAAGTCAGATATAACATACGATTTCAGCGAAAGTATTCAGGACAGTATAACCGCAGGAACAGGCGGTTATTCAATGTTTATCCGTTCAAGAAGTACCATTTATGGCATACGTGAGGACAACTCCGCTATTGAACCGCTTTTCAGTATAAATTATTCGGGTCTTTCTTCTGACGATATACAGGGTTTCTTAATGGGCGATGATGGAAGATTTACTGTCATTGAAAACAGTTACAGTGATTTCAGTGTGAAAATAAGAACATACACACAGTGTACCCGTGAAGAATATGAAAATATTCCGCATATAACCGTAGGTGCAAAATATGAGGATTATCTGCTTAAAGATTATGTCGATTCATTCAATGACTCTCACGACGATGTGCAGATTGACATGAAAATCTATGAGGACGATTACAACGGTGAACAGACAAACTCAAAAGGTGACGAAAATTTCGCCAAAGATATGATATCAGGAAATATTCCCGACGTTCTTTTAATGGACGATACAGGCGGTAATTTCGGTTCTGCCAATCTTTACAAACAGGGTGCTTTATGTGACTTGTACGGATTTATCGACAGTGACGAAAATTTTTCACGTGACAGCTTTGTCCCGAACGCAATAAAAGCCTGTGAAATCAACGGCGGTCTGTACGCACTCCCTAATGTTTTTTCACTTAATCTTGCATATACCGCAAAGGAAAAGTTTGTGAAAGACGTTGAAACGTGGGATTTCAATTCCTATATGAATATTGTCGAAAATCTTCCCGACGGTGTGGGCATTAATTGGTGGGAAAATTCATATAATGGTATCTATGATACAAAATACAAACGTGCAGGCTGTTACAACTGGGCTGAATGGGCGGACTTTGAAAATAATACCTGTGATTTTGTCAATGACGAATTTATACGCTACCTCAACTACTGCAACGGTGCGGACGTTACAGACGTTGAACCCGAAAACTTTGAAGAACCGTCGGACGAAGAATCAGAATATTTATTCAAGATGCAGCAGCGGCAGTTTATTGACGATTTGGCAATATTCAATCATAAATCATTAAGCAGTTATTCGGACTATCTGTATACTACAGAGGGAGAGTTCGGCGGTGAACCGATAAGAATTTTAGGGGAAATCGGCAACAACAATACTCCTGTAACTTTCGAGTTCGGTGGTATAAACAGTTATGCAATAACAGAGACTTCCGACAAAAAAGACCTTGCATGGAAATTTTTAAGCAGTATGATAAGTGACGAATTTTACAGTGAATACAAGTCGGGCAACGGTTTTTTCGGATTTCCTATAACAAAAAGCGGTCTCGAAATAAAAGCGGAGTTCGACAAACGTCCGCAGAATAACCAGTATGACAAGGGTTTTGAAGATTATACGGGTTATATATACTATTACGGAGACGGTGACAAACCCTCGGAACTCGGTTACGTTGACGACGGAATAATAAATGCAGTCAACGGACTTATCGAAAAAGCCGTACCACAGAAAACAGGCGTATACCCCGGAGAAGATTTCTATAATATCGCATATGAGGAATTTGACCGTTTCTTCAACGGAGAAACTACGGCACAGCAGTGTGCGGAAACCATGCAGAGCAGACTTTCAATTTATCTTTCCGAAAACGAATAAAAAAAGGGGACGCAATGTCCCCTTAATTTTTGTGGAATCCTACAATTTTAACCGCCGCAACAGGTGTGCCGATATCGTCGGTAATGCTTACATTGTAACAACAGGTAGACCT
>JAGAQS010000037.1 GCA_017622635.1 Ruminococcus sp.
ATAGCTCTCTTAACTGCATGATTTTCTTCCGGAGTAACTCGTTTTCCTCTTTCATCAACTCAACCTGCTGATTAAGAAGTACAAGCTGCTCATCACGGAACTTGTCTTTCTGCTTCTTACGCTGTCTGAGATTGTAAACTCTCAACGCTGTTTTCTGCCGGTCTGAGAGCTTGCGACAAGCCGGACAATACTTCACGGCAATGTGTTTGAAATAGTCCGTGCTGTCGTCGTTGGCGTTTGATATGAGAGTACCACACATCTTACAGTACTTGTAATCAGTCATTGCTACAGCCCTCCCCTACAGCTTTTTTTCCTGTGAGGACTGTTGTTTTCGTTTTAGTTTTCGTTACACCGTTGCAAAGATACAAATCTTTGATTTCCGAAAGAAGTGCAGTTCTCATTTTGCGACGGTCCTCCAGTGCGATAGCTAACAGGCGGTTGCTGTGACTGTCATTCCCGTCAATAAGTATCCGGTGCTTGCTGCTCTCACCTACAGCGTTAGGTATTTCAATCTGTATTGCTTTCATGTGCGTGTCATCACAACACTGAATGTCGGTAATGAACTGCTCAAGCTTTTCCAGTTCGTCAACTGCCTGATTCATTTCACGGACTTTTTCATAGACGGAAACAAATTTCAGGCTGTCAGGGTCGGTGACCTGCTCCCGTTCTCTGTCATCGAGTGATTGACGGTAATCATGAAGCTTCTTTGCAACCGTTCCGACAATCAGCAGATATACAAAAAATTCCAAAAAATTTCACTACTTGTATTGATTTTACAAAGAGAGTGTGCTATAATGAAATTGTCAAGATACTCTCTTTAGTGGGAAAGTGTTTTGTGCGGTGCAGATTGCTTGTTCACGGTCAATCTGCATCGCTCTTTTTTATTCCCGTTCGTTTTCATTGGTGTACTCCGGATAACGAATTTTCACGGCTTCCCAGTAGTACGGAGCGTATTCACAACAGAAAATGTCTGATACTGAATATTTTCTGCTTGGTAACTCCACTTCATAGCCGTCTTTATTCGTATAGGTTTCGCCGTCACTACAGTTTTCACCGTTCCATAGGTTGAACGCCAAGCGTGTGGTTTTCAGGCTTGTTCCGGTCTGCCAGCATTTGTTAAGGCATTCAGGTCTGATGAACTGTCTTTTAAAGTCGAATATTTCTTCAACATGGTTTCTGCATACGCTGTCAAGGGCTATCAGATAGGCAACAGGGGTGTAGTATACATCTTTGCTCCCCATTTTCTGCATGATTACCCAGAACAGAGTTTCATGGTATTCGTCTCTGAATTTCATTAAAAATCATTCCTCTCTCATTACTGCATCAAACGTCCCTTGTATTGCACGTATAAATAGCGTACGTTCTGCAAGGTCATATTTGTCAAGCATTTTTTTCAGCTTTTCTTTTTCTTAAGGTTCCCACGGTTCGTTAATGCCGTTGTCATCAAGAAACTTAAAGCCTATCCACATTTCCGGAATCACTATGTAATAACCGGCTTTTGCGTGCTGAGTTTTTTCGGTGTACTCTTTCATGTATTCCCAGTACCTTTTCATGTTTTCACCGCCTTTCAGTTAGTGTCATAAATTTGCGACATTTTGCTTTAGCTTGTGCCACTCTCGCCCCGTTCGCCCTGCTACTGTTTCCAGTTCTCAGACGTTCCGGCGGTTGCTGTGTATTCCTGCTGTCAGTCCTTTCCTTTTTTCTTTGCTGAATTTGCTATTATCTGTGTAGTGATTATAGTATTTATGCATATATTGCAAATCATCTCTATGCCAGATAATGCAATCTGCTGATATTCAGGCGGAAGATTGTCATAAATTCGGCGTGCTTCCTGCATATCGCTTAACTGAATTTCTTTCATTTACTCACCTTCTTTCAATTGTCAAGTTACTTTTATGTTTTTTTGTTTCATTACGGCTAATAACATAATATATTATAAGCCAAAAGGAAACAAATGTCAATATGTGTAATAGCCAAATCGAAACATTTATTATTGTTTATTATGTCAAAAAGAAACTAAATTTAAAAACTTATTGACAAAAGTTTCAGTTTGACGTATAATTAATTATAAGAGGAGGTGCAGAAAAATGATTGCTGATATATTAAAAATATTAAGACAACAGCACAATTACACTCTGCAACAGGTAGCCGACGGAATTAATGTAAATGCGTCAACTTATAAAAACTATGAATATGGTCGCAGAGAGCCAGACCTTGAAACAACATCTAAAATTGCTGACTTCTATGGCGTGACAACTGATTTTCTTTTAGGACGTGACCCATCACAAACCAATGACTTAAATTCAATGGTTGACAGTATTTTCAATAGGTGTGGTACTCTGCCTGAAAATATGCGTAATATTGTATCTGAATTTCTTTTAAAGGTTGTGGAAGAATCCCAAAAGGAGCAGGACAAGGCAAAGAAGCAGCGGCACGTCGAACGTCTCGGAGACATTGAGGACACACGAGAGCAGGAAGAGCAGGCAAAAGGCGACGCAGAAACATCTTGTGCATAACATACCGATAATGAAAAAATCCGTCCGGCAGAACGTCGGGCGGATTTTTTTTTCATTTTTATTTTCTGATTTGGTGGGATAATAAGGATAATAATAAGAGAATCAGCTATATACAGGCAAAAAATCAACGGTTTAAAAACAGGATATTAATGGGATATAAATAAATCAAAATGGGATATTAATATTTTTTATCCCATGAATTATAATATTATCCTATTAATATCCCATTGAAAAAACCTTATAAAATAGCCAATTAATTATTATTATCCTTTTTATCCCATAGTTTTCAAAAATGAAAAGTAAAAAAAATCATTCCGGAGCAGGATAAGCAATAATATTTCTGTTTCCGTTCTGCCTGCTCCGCTCTGGTAGCCGTGCTTGCTCTCTGATGCACGCCCACTGAATAAATTTTACATGAATTTAACAAAAGGCTGCTGACGTTCCGGCTCTTGCTCTTACTGTTGTATCAATTCTGATTAGAAAAATACAACTCAATGCAGACAAATAGACAATTATCAGAAAACCGTTGAAAAACTCCGCTGAATATGATATGATTATTGTAAAAATATGAATGGAGGTAAAAGTGTGGAGATAGCTAATAACGACATTTCCGGAAATACTATTGACATTGATTGTAGTAATATTGGAAACGTGGGGAATATTACAGCGGATACAGTTAATATCAATATACAGTCATATGGCATATTATCGGAATTTATTTCATATATGAATGCTTTGCCACTTGAAAAGCAGGTTAAAATAATGCAGTTTGCACTTAAGCAAAAGAATAACTGAATAAGTAATTAATGTATAACAAGATATACATTCATTCAAGTTTCTGTACCTGCTCCACTGTCTCGAACTGTTAGAAAAAATTAAAGACGGTGTAACGAAAACTGAAACGGAAGCGACTGCAAAGACCTTAATAAATAGGGCAGGGGACTTGAAAATAAATTCACAATTGAATGCTATTCTTTGTCGGTTCTCGCTCTGATTGCTGTGATGCACGACCAAAGAACACGGAGCAGGTAAAAACACTATGGTTTCTCCTGCTCCGTGTTTGATTATTTCGGTACAAATTCAAGTTTAAGTGTCATATTCATTGCTTCTGCAAGTTTCTGTAATGTTTTTATGGACGGATTGCCGTTGCCGTTCTCAAGTTTGCTGATATCTCCCTGTGCAATTCCTGTACGGTTTGATAACTCTTTCTGAGTAAGTCCGGATTTCTTTCTTGCATCAATCATAGCCTGAATAATAACAAATTCAGGTTTCATTGCCTCGTACTCCTTGCGAAATTCCTCGTCCTGTAACTGTTCGTTAAGCAAAATATCAAACTCATTCATTTTCTTCCTGCTCCTTTCTCTGCAAATAGTCTGCTCTGTACTCCTTAGCTCTTTTTATTTCGCTGGACGGTGTTTTCTGTGTTTTTTTCACAAAGCCGTTTGTCAATATTATCTTGTTACCGACAATAAAGAAATACAGAACTCTTGTAATGTTACTTCCTACTTTAGCCCGTAATTCAAATATACCGTCTCCCAGTGATTTTGAATACGGTTCTCGCAAATCGTGTCCGTTCTCCCTGAGAATATCAATAGTAAGAAACATTTTCGCCATCATTTTTTTATCAAGTGACAACAGAAAATTTTTTACTGGTTTTGACCCGTCAGCTTTCTGATAAAATATTATTTCAAATTTTGCCATTTGTTACTCCTGTCAAAATATAGTTTATATCCTATATTTATTATATACTGAAAAATTCAATCTGTCAACGATTTTTTCAAAAAATTTCTTTCAATGTATATCTTGTTATACTTTCATCGTCGATTCTGTACCATATTGTATATGTAAAGTCGTGCATCACAACGGAGCAGGCGAATTTTACAAGAAGTTTACCGAAAATTTTTTGACGTTCAGTGTTATGGTTGACCTGCTCCGTCCGGTTCTTTTGGTGGGAAAATATCTGTTAAAATAAAAATGGGATTCTGTGGGACAATACGGTTATTGACAATAAAATCAGGATTTTCAGACAACTTTCAAAGGCATTCAGGCAATAAAAAAACCGCCTGAAATCATTCAGACGGTGTGCAGTTCAATTCTTTCTGTTTGTCTTTTATGAATTTTTTTAATTCCCTGTAAAGTTTCGGATTGTCCGTTGACATCAATTCAAATAACGTAGTCTGAAATTCTTCCTGACCGTTTTCCAGTGCGGATTTATTTTTGATTTCAATATTCCGTTTATATGCGACGGCTCTTGTCAGAGCAATGGTATTTTTGATAATTGCATCTATTCCGATTTCCTGTAACTGTTCGCCCGAAAGGTTGTTAATCTGTTCAAGAAGCTGACCGCACAGCAGACGTGTAAGCGGTTCTGTAAAGTCAACATTGTTATAGTTTTCCATTTCGTCCATGATTGCCCTGAAATTTGTCTGTGTCATTCTGATACTCTGGATTGATTGCATTAAGAGCTTGTGTTCATAAGAAAAAAGTAGTATAATAAAGGAATGGAAAAAGAATATAAAGCAACAAATTACGCAAGTGATTTGACAGATAAACAATGGGAAGAAATAAAAGAATTTTTCCCATCAGGAAATAAAAGTAA
>JAGAQS010000001.1 GCA_017622635.1 Ruminococcus sp.
AACAGATACTTATCCTTTGGTGCGCGGTGTTTATATCAGAGGTTCTTATCCTGTTCCCGAAATTATAGAGGGCCGTTTCTTTACTGAAAATGAAATGTATATGAGTGACAAAGATATTTCTTTGGGTATGGGAAAAATTGCGGTAATGGGAAAAACGGCTTTTGACAAATTCGGAAAAACTCTCGAAGACGGTACAACGGTTTTCGAATATCTTGGTGATGAATATACGGTTATCGGTATAATGGGAAAACTTGACGGTAGTGCCACAACTATTGATAATTTAGTGTATATTCCATTACGTACATCTGTTATGAAATACAGCAAAGCAGGGACATTTACCGTAGATTCGGAGAAAGAAGCACGGGCAAATGATGCATCCGAAAAGTTGAAAGATCATTATGGATTAAATGCTGAAATTAATAATATAAATATTTCGTTTGGTTCGGTTGTTTCTGCGCCTTCCGATGCTCTTTTTGCTTTGATGACTCTTCTGTTTCTCAATGTAGCTGTTTTCAGTGCGTATTACGTGGACAGACAAAAACATATTGTATCGGTAAAAAAAATGATAGGATTTTCAAAACTAATGATTGTATTTGATGTAGTCCTTGATTTTGTTAAAATAGCTTTTGGCGGATTTTGGATCGGTTGGGTGAGTATTGTTTTGTCATCCCGGACTATTTTGAAAAACATTGAAATGTTCTCAGTCGTTCAACCGTCTTTTGATATAACTATGGTTTCCCTTTTTATTACTGTCATTGCATTCATCGTGGTTGCTGTTTGGACGGTTTTCTGCACCTATAATAAAGACACAAGCGAAATGTTGAGAGGGTAGTAATCCAATTTTATCTATTAAAAACACAACAGAGACGGTTTTTTCGAGCCGTCTCTGTTATGTTATAGGAGGATCATTAATTATGATTTACGGATTCGTTTCTTAATACTGCATCAAATTCGGGGAAAAATTTCTTTACCGCGATCGGACGTTTGTTTTCGTCTATGAAACAGTGCGAGGAAGTCGCTGTCGCTACTGTTTCACCACTTTTTATATTAGTCATGGTGTAGCAAAGCGTGAGTTTTACTCCGGTATACTGCGAGATATGTACTTCGATCTCGATCTCGTCATCGTAAGTTGTAGGTTTTTTGTATTCGCAGTTGACGGAGACGACGGGGGAGGTGATCCCTTCGGATTCAAGACGTGTCATCGGATATCCGATTTTCGTCAGAAGATCCATTCGCGCCTCTTCCATAAAACGTATATAGTTTGAATGGTGCGTAATTCCCATTTTATCAGTTTCGTAATAGTTGACTTTGTGTATATATTTACTCATATCAGATCCCTGTTTGAAAGCTCGCCGAGGGTCGTTTCCGCCCAGCTGTAATTTGTCAGATAACTTCCCTTGAAAAGCTGAGAATATTCTTCCTTGCCCGAAAGGTAATTATAAAGATCGCACTGCACTTTTTCGGGTACGATCCTGCGCTTGCCGTCTACACTTTCTATGATCTCCGAAATACCGTATTCTTCAAGCGCATTTTTCAGACGGAGGGCGACTTTTCTGTATCTCGAAAGTGTTACCGTCGAGATCGGCTCGTCTTCCCATAAAAAGCCTATAGCTTCTTCGGAAGTCACATAGCCACCTTTTCTGTCTACCAGAAGTGCAAGCAGTTCTTTTGATTTTTTATTACGGAATGCGATCGGTCTGTCACCGACAAAAACGTCAAAATATCCGAAAGTT
>JAGAQS010000038.1 GCA_017622635.1 Ruminococcus sp.
AGCGTTTAAGTATATTCTTTTTCATTACATTAAACTCATCTCATGTTTAAATAATGTTTTATGATGTATTTATTATAATACACTTCTGCACATAAATATATAACTTTCATGATAAAAATGGTAAAATAATGACATATAAAAGTCAAAGTATCTTATATTGTTTCTTGTACTGTTTAGGTGTAAGACCAATTTGTTTTTTGAAAACCTTTATAAAATAACTCTGTGAACTGAACCCCAGCAAATTACTTATTTCAAGGTCACTGTATTCCGTATATAACAACAGAGATGACGCTTCTTCAATTTTCATCTTATTCACATACTCACTGAAAGTAATCCCCGTTTCCTGTCTGAAAAGTCTTGAAAGATATGCAGGACTTATTTTAAGGTATTCCGCCGCCTCTTCAAGAAAAACACGGTTGTGTGTGTGACACATTATGTAATCGACGGCACGTACTATCTGTTTTGAATATACATTGTTTATTTTTATCTTTCTCATTCTGTCCGTATATCCCTCAATCATCTCCGTATGTACCGCACGCACTTCTTCTTCCGTCCTGCATTTGTCGGTTTTCATTATGTAAAAATCACTCATACTGTAAGACTCTTCAGGTGACATTCCGCCATTTATACAGTAACGTGCTATCAGTGCTGCAAGTACAACCATGTGATACTTTAAATTTCGCAATGAATCTTCACTCAGAATCCCGCACCCCTCACTGAAAAGCGGTTTCATAAAAACACGTACAAGCTCCATATTTCCTGAACATATACTTTCGTAAAAAGCAAGTTCACGGTCAAATGAAGAATGCTTAAAATCCTCCTCACGCTTTTCAAACAAGTATTCGGCAAGAATCTTTTCCGTGCCTGCTCCCATAAAAAGCACCCCCTCTTTCATATATAATTATAACAAATATTTATGCAGTCCGTCAATATAAAATATTTTTATACTTGAAAAAACATAACAAATATGATATAATTTTGTATAATACATTTAAACAGGAGATGTATGTAATGAAAAAATTTGCAATATACAAATCCGAAACGGGATATTATTATTATGAATATTTTGACAGTATTGAACAGTTACACGGTACACATCTTGAAGATATAGTGACTGCGGACAAACTCCCGATTGTTGCCGACGAACGAGGCGGTTACTTCTGTTTCAATCCGAATGACTATAATTTTTCCGAACTTATTGAAACAGACGGGGAATGTCCGCTCCCACTTGAAAAAATGTTTTTTAAGAATGACGAAAATTTCAAACTTGGCTGGATTTCCTCCGACGGTGACACATATTCGTGTGATTATACCGGTCACACAAAAGCCGCAAAAATGATTGTTTCAAAATTTTTCCCCGATGCAAAACTGCCCGAACGTACTCTCGGTAAACACGGCTGGCTTAAAGTTATAGACTCGTGGGACGGCACGGAACGTCAGCACGGACAATTTGTCTACTCACTCACAGGCAGGCTTACCAACCGTCAGATTAACAAACTTTTCGACCTCGGACTTTATGACAATCCCGAAGTAAAGGAGATGCTTAAAAATTATGATTAAAGACCTGACAGATATTTTCACAAAAGGTATTCTTAATTCAGAAAACTACAATCCCAAAACTATTCAGAGTAAGCTTGAAAATCTGCCGAATATACGGTGCGTATTTTATGATGATTCTCCTTTGGATAATTGGTATCTGATTACCCGAGACGACGAAAAAGGAGTTGCAGAATATTACGGTTTTCTTTCGTACAGATTTCCTGTGGCACTTCTTATGAAAAACTTCCCCGACAATATCCGTGAACTTCTCGAAGAAAACGGCATAATTACCGACGAATTTCACCGCAGATGCTCGTGCGATGAAGATATTCTCAGAAAGTACGCCCCCGAAGCAAATCTGCCCATTATTGACGACCGTAAACTTCTGGACGGCAGAATATCTTTCGATTCACAGGACTTCATACAAATCTGCTCTTTTAACTATATGTCACCGTATGACTTTGATTTCGGTGACATTATATAACCATGCTGTAAAATATACGTGCATTTTTTTGTGCAGTTGGTATAAAAAAGTCGGATTTATTCAAAACCCTATTGACATTCTGCAAAAAATAGTGTAAAATATATTTAATATATAAACCGCTTTTCATTTTGTTAAAGCACGTTTAAAATCTTTTCTATGTTATGAAAAGAATACAGGAGGATTTGCCAATGGCTGAAACCGGATTTTTAAAAACAGTGACTTTCGGCGGATACGATAAGAACGACGTTGAAAAACATATTTCTTCTCTGTACTCCCGAATTTTTGAACTGGAAAACGAACTCAGAGATACAAAGCTTTCTCTTGAACAATACAAGGCAGGTACAGAGGCAGAAAAAATACATGAATCTGTCCTTGCGGAAGAAAGAAAACGGCTTGCCGAATGTCAGGCGGAAAACAAGTCAGTATGCAATAAAATTCAGTCTCTGACAGCTGAAATCGAAGAAAAAGACAACGAAATTACAACACTGAAATACTCAGTTGCCGAACTTGAACAGAATCTCTCAGACGCAGATGTAAAACTTTCGTCAATGTCCGAAAAAGACGACTCCGCTGTTTTCGGTGCGGTTTTTGCCGCCGCCAAAAAATCAGCGTCCGCCATAATTGACGAAGCAAAGAAAAAAGCTGATGACCTTGACGCAAATTCAAAAAAACTTGCTGAAAATATAATTGCGGAAGCAAACAACAAAGCCGCTGAAATTGTATATGATGCTGAAACTTATGCCGCTGAAATGACAGCAGAAATCAACAACCAGTCTGAACAGCTTAAACACGCCTACAGCAACATGAAAGCTCTTATTCTTGAGGACGTAATAAAAATAAGTGAAAAAATGTCCGAAATGAAAGAATTTTTTGAAAAGTCAGAAAAAGTACTTTCAGATACACGCAGTACAATCGAAAAGG
>JAGAQS010000330.1 GCA_017622635.1 Ruminococcus sp.
AAACAGGCATTATGTGTCAGGAGAAGCAGCTTTTGCCGGTAAAGTCAGGAGAAGCAGGTCTTAGACAGAGTGACGCTGTTTTTCACCATACAAAACAGTTGCCTGAAATGATTGAAAAGCTTTATTCAGAAAATTCTCTCGGGAAACCGTATGCGGTTTCAGTGTCGGCACGTCCGAGAAATGCAGATAATTCATATATGCCGTGTTTTCTGTGCGGTGAGGGTTTCGCACGTTCACTGTCTGCGGTTGAGAATATACCTTTTTATTCAACTTCACATCAGGTGGGGCATATTCTTGCCGCACTTTATTCAGCGGACAGGCTTGAACTTGCAAAAGAAAAATTCATTGCCTTTCATGTCAGCGGAGGCACGACAGACTGCCTGTTGTGTGTACCTGACAAAAACGATATTCTGAAAATCATGAAAATCGGTTCTTCACTTGATTTAAAGGCAGGACAGGCAGTTGACCGTGTGGGGCTGATGCTCGGACTGAAATTTCCATGCGGTCAGCAACTGGAAAATCTTGCTGTAAATTCGGACAGGGAATATAAAGTAAAAGCCGTAATGAAAGGTACAAACTGTTGTATTTCGGGAATTGAGAACCAGTGCCGTAAAATGCTTGACGACGGTGAACGTCCTGAAAACATTGCTAAATACTGTCTTGACTTTATAGCGGAAACGGTTATTTCAATGACTGCCGAAGCAATAGGAATCTGTGGAAATATTCCTGTTGTTTTTGCAGGCGGTGTTATGTCGGATACGATTATCAGACAGAAAATTATTTCCCGTTTCGGAAAAGCGTCTTTTGCACTGCCTGAGTTTTCGTGTGACAACGCCGCAGGTGTTGCAATATATGGCTATATGAAAAGCAGGGGAGAAATATAATGTCTGTTGTAACGGTTACACAGATAAACAAATATATAGGTTTTCTTCTTAAAGGTGACAGGAATTTAAATAATGTCATGATTAGGGGTGAAATCTGTGATTGTGTGAATCACTCTTTAAGCGGACACTGTTATTTTACGCTAAGGGACGAAACAGGCAGTATAAAAGCGGTGATGTTTTCGTCAGATGTAAAAAGACTGAATTTTGTTCTTGAAAACGGTATGTCCGTTGTGGTTACGGGCAGAATTGGGGTTTTTGAACGTGACGGTGTGTATCGGATTTATGTAAAAGATATTATCGCCGACGGCATAGGAAAACATATTACTGCTCTTGAAAGGCTGAAACGAAAACTTTCGGCAGAAGGTCTGTTCTCTACGGAACATAAACGTAAAATTCCCGAAATGCCGAAAAAAGTCGGTGTTGTTACGTCACTTGACGGTGCGGCGGTACGTGATATAATAAGTGTTATTTCAAGACGTTGCCCCATGTGTGAAATTTATGCGGTAAATACCGTAGTACAGGGGGAAAACGCTCCTGATTCGGTTTGCATGGGGATTGACAGGGCAGAAAGTGCGGGCTGTGATGTTATAATTATAGGCAGGGGCGGAGGTTCTCACGAAGATTTGAGTGCTTTTGACACCGAAAAGGTCGCCCGTGCTGTTTATAATTGTAAAGTACCTGTTATTTCGGCTGTGGGTCATGAAACTGATTTTACAATTACAGACCTTGTTGCAGATGTGCGGACACCTACACCGTCGGTTGCAGGTGAAATTGCCGTCCCGTCCATGCAGACGCTGTATGAAAGAATATCCGTTCTTGAAAAACGTTCACGAAATGCCTTTGAACGCTATACGGACAGGCTTGAAAATCAGCTTGACTCTAAAATTACGGAAATTGATTTACTCAGTCCGCTTAAAACTCTTGTCAGGGGGTATTCTCTTACTTGTAAGGACGGTAAATCCGTGAAGTCGTCAGAGGAAGTCACGGAGGGTGAACGTGTTGAAATACGTTTCGGAAAAGGCGGAGCAGAGGCGGAAATTATCAGCAGATGGTGAAACAATGAAAAACAGTGAAACAACCTTTGAGGAAAATTTAAAAAGACTCGGAGAAATAGCGGAAGTTCTTGAAAAAGGCGAAATTCCGCTTGAAAAAGCTGTAGAATTTTACAGCGAGAGTGTGAAAATTGCATCGTTGTGCAGGAAACAGCTTGACGATGCCAAAATTAAAATTACGGAGGACGGCAGAGAAATTATGCCGTAAAAAAACAATATGAATGATTTTAAGGATAAACTTGCCGAATATACTGAATATACCGAAAATGTTCTTGTAAAATACAATGTTCATACGTCGGAAACAGAACCGCAGAAAAATCTTATTGACGCTATGAATTATTCGCTTGAGGCAGGCGGAAAACGTATACGTCCCGTACTTGTGTACGCTTTCTGTGAGGCACTCGGAACGGATTACAGAAAAGCAACAGCCCCAGCGTGTGCTATCGAAATGATACATACGTTTTCGCTGATTCACGATGATTTGCCGTCAATGGACAATGACGACTTCAGACGTGGAAAACCGTCATGTCACAAGGCTTTCGGTGAAGCTATGGCTGTGCTTGCGGGGGACGCTCTTTCGGTTCTGCCGTTCGGGATTATTGCGGACGATGATTATCTTTCCCCAGAAAAGAAAATAAGAATCATATCGGAACTTGCGAAAGCTGTCGGCAGGGACGGTATGATTGGCGGTCAGGTAATTGACATGGAAAACGAAACAAAAGACAATGTTGACGAAAAAAATCTCCGCAATATGTACCGTTGCAAAACAGGTCAGCTTATTGCAGTTTCGTGC
>JAGAQS010000331.1 GCA_017622635.1 Ruminococcus sp.
CAAGGTTTACACCGTTGATTCCGTACATGGCAGTGTACTTAAAGCAAGCCGTCTGATGATTAAGTCAAAAGAACTGATTCCGTACAAGAACAACGAAATAAAACAGATTACCGTCAAAAAAGACGGCAAGACGGTTTATGACCTTACTTTTGATACAGAGTCTTCAACATGGTCTCTGCCGAAAGAATATTCAAATCTTCCTTTCGATCAGACAGCAGTTACCTCAATGCTTACAACCGTAACACGTCTTGAGGCACAGCAGTTACTTGAAGAAAATCTTGACGATTTGAGCAAATACGGTTTTGACAAACCTGTTGCGGAAGTAACGGTAAAAGGTATCGACGGCACTGAACAGAATATACTTGTAAGCGATAAAACAGACGAAAACAAAACATATTCATATGCTCTGATTGAAGATACAAATCAGGTACAGATGTATTATTTTTCAGACCTTGATTTTGTTGATAACAAACCCATTGACTTCCTGCCCGATTCAACGACGGTCGCCACCATGTACGACGTAACGGGATTTGACCTTACTTTCGGTGATATAAACGATTCATTCACTATGGACATAGCCAACAATATACTTAAAGTCAACGGCAAGGAAGCAGACATAAAAAATTCCGAAAATTCCACAGCTTTCCAGAATTTCTACAATGCCCTTTCAATTCTCATATTCACAGAAACAGATGTCGACGCATCTCCCGACAACTCTGAACTGCTTTTATCTGCCGTTTTCCATGTCAACGACGGTACTGACATTAAAATAGATTTGGTTGACGCAGGAAATGACAAGTGCTATGTTTTCAAGGACGATGTATACACAGGTGGTCTTATAGATATGAGCCGTATAACAGGAAAAACTTCCGTAAGGTCATTCTATGATACATTCTTTGAAATTGCAGGCATACTTAAAACAGTTCAGTCTCAGCCTCTTGGCGACGAATGACAATAACAGCACCTTCGGGTGCTGTTTGACTATATGACTTGATTTATTTTTGTATTTATGGTATAATATATACAGAAATGAACAGAAAGGAAAAAAACAATCATGGATATAAATAAAACTCTTGCACAGGAATTTAATATCAAACCTGAATACGTCAACAATACAGTTGAACTTATTGACGACGACAAGACAATCCCGTTTATTGCACGTTACCGTAAGGAACTTACAGGTTCTCTTGATGACCAGATTCTTCGTGAACTTTATGACCGTCTCATGTATCTCCGTAACCTTGAAAAACGTAAAGAGGAAATCTCAAACGCTATCACGGAACAGGAAAAAATGACACCTGAAATTGAAAGTGCAATCAGTTCGGCAACAACGCTTGTTGAAGTTGAGGACATATACAGACCGTTCAAACCTAAAAGACGCACCCGTGCAGGTATCGCAAGGGAAAACGGTCTTGAACCCCTTGCATCTCTCGTCATGGAACAGAATCCGCAGACAGCCCCCGAAAAAGAAGCGGAAAACTTTATTAATGCAGAAAAGAAAATCCCTGACGCAAAAACAGCTTTACAGGGTGCTATGGACATAATAGCAGAGGATATTTCAGATGATGCGGAAATAAGAAAGAAACTCCGTAAACTTGCCAATGACAAGGGCGAAATAGTTTCAAAAGCATCTGACCCCGAAGCAGAAAGTGTTTACACCAATTATTATGACTACAAAGAACCTGTTGAAAAAATCGCAAACCACCGTGTACTTGCACTTGACAGGGGTGAAAAGGAAAATTTCCTGAAAGTAACTATAAACCTTGACGAAATCAGTGCAACGGGTCTTATTGCAAACAAGTATGTTAAAAATGATTCACAGTGCGGTGAACTTGTAAGAAACGCCGTTACCGACAGTTACAAAAGACTTATTTTCCCGTCAATCGAACGTGAAATACGTTCGGAAATGACGGCAAAGGCTGCTGAGGAATCAATAAAAGTTTTTGCCTCAAACCTCCGTCAGTTACTCCTGCAAGCACCGTTGAAAAACAGTATTATTCTCGGTCTTGACCCCGGTTACAGAACAGGCTGTAAGGTTGCTGTAATCGACTCAACGGGAAAAGTACTTGATACAGGCGTTATTTATCCCACCCCCGGACCAAAGCAGAATATCGAAAGTTCAGCAAAGACAGTAAAATCACTCATTCAGAAACACGGTGTCACAACCATATCAATAGGCAACGGCACGGCTTCACGTGAAACAGAAAATTTTGTTGTTGACCTGCTCAAAGAAATACCACAAAAAATAAGTTATATGGTAGTAAGTGAGGCAGGGGCTTCTGTTTACTCGGCATCAAAGCTTGCTGCTGAGGAGTTCCCCGACTATGATGTTTCACTGAGAAGTGCAGTCTCCATTGCAAGACGTTTACAGGACCCCCTCGCAGAACTCGTAAAAATCGAACCCAAGGCAATAGGTGTCGGACAGTATCAGCACGATATGCCACAGGCACGCATGAATGAGGCACTTTCGGGCGTTGTCGAGGATTGTGTAAACTCCGTAGGCGTTGACCTGAACACCGCTTC
>JAGAQS010000332.1 GCA_017622635.1 Ruminococcus sp.
CTCCGTACAGACGTCGGCGGTGCGTACAAATTCGATTACGAACAGAACAGATGGGTACAGCTTTTTGACTTTCTCAATGAAGAAGAGAGAGGACTTTTAAGTGTCAAGGGTATGGCTATAGACCCGACTGACGATAATACTGTTTACTTCCTCTGTGGCTGTGCTTACTTCTCAGGTGCAAGAACTGTTATTTATAAGACCACAGACGGCGGTGAAACTTTCACAGAGTCTGATGTTACTGACATGATTCAGGTACACGGAAACGGTGACGGCCGTGAATGCTGTGAACCTATTGCAATAGACCCCGACAACACCGACACTATCTATGCGGGCGGTGACGTTACCGCAGGTGATTCCGCACTTATCAAGTCAACAGACGGCGGTAAGACTTGGAATTGCGTAAAGGGTTATGACGATTTGGGACTTTTTGAATATTCAATGAAATATCCTTTCTGGACAGACCATATTGCACGTGGCTGTGAGGATAAGGGTGAACAGGGCTATAACCAGCAGAACGGCATCGGTACTATTCATATTGAGGGCGGTAAGGTCTATGTGGGTACTTCCGTGACAGGTCAGACAAATATTCATGTTGCTGATGTCAAGGAAGATAAATTCACGGAACTTTCAGCAGATTTGCCGAACGCTAATTATCCTGTTTCCATAACAAGCGACAACAACGGAAATCTTTTCTTCACGTATATTGCAGGTCTTGCATTTTCAGGTGCTTCAGGCGGTGCTTACAAGTACAATATTAAAAGCGGTGACGTTACAAAGCTTTCTGTTACCGATAACGCAGTCGGTATGATTACCGTTGACAAGAAAGACCCCAATAAAATGGTAGCAAGAACCTGTGGCGTATGGTCTGACCAGTGGTACGAAAAAGAATGGACTGACGGCAGTATTGCATGGGGCGACCATTTCTTCCGTTCAACTGACGGCGGTGAAACATGGCAGAACATTACCCCGGGACAGGGTGAAACAATTTACGACGAAAACGGTTCACATAAAAATTTCGTTTCACTCCCTATTGATACAAACGGTTATGACTGGGTTTACGGCAAGGCTTGTCACTGGGGAAGCGGTATCCTTATAGACCCGAGAGACCCCGACAGGATTCTCATGACTTCGGGTAACGGTGTTTTTGCCTGCGATAATACGTGGGACGAAAGCGGTGTACAGTTCTACTTCCAGCCTGACGGCGTTGAAGAAGTTGTTGCACTTGACTTTGTAAGCGTTCCCGGCGGTGACAATTACTCGGTAATCGGTGACTATGACGGATTTATTCATAAGAACGCTACTGATATTCCGGAACAGTATAAACCTAATATGGGTTCAACAAGTGCTATTGCCTACTGTCCGTCAAATCCAGACGTTATGGTAAGAGTTTCCGAACACGGCAGTGACAACGGAAGCGGTTATTATTCAACAGACGCAGGTAAAACGTGGACAAATCTTGATATTTCTTCGGGCGGTAAAGTTGCCATAACTCAGCTTGATGACGGAACTTACAGAATTATCAAGGCAAGCGGTGACAATGCAGCCATAAAATATACAGATGATTTCGGTGCAACATGGAACGATTCAACAGGTCTTGACGGCTCAAGGACAACGTATCCGCTTGTTGACCCTGAAAATCCTGCCATTGTCTATGGTTCGGGTATCAAGTACAACGATTACTGGGCATCTGATACAAGCAAGAAAGAACCTACTCTCGACGATGCACAGTATAATTTCTATATCAGCACAGACTACGGTGCAACTTTCAAAAAGACTACTGTTTGCAAGTATGATATGTGTGACCACACGGGCGACCTTGCATATATTACTGACGATAAACTCGCTATGGCTGTCGGCTGGGAAGGTATGTATATAATTTCAGACGGCGGAAACAATATTGAAAAATCCGATGTATTCTATGCCAAGACAGTGGGTTACGGAGCTCCCGAAAAAGAGGGAGGTGTAAATACTCTGTTTATGTACGGCAAACCCGACGAAGATGACGTTGAGGGTATTTACCGTTCAACAGACGCAGGTAAAACATGGGTGTGCATAAATACAGACCACCTTTACGGCGGTACGGGTAACGGTAACTTCCTTGTAGGCGATATGGACGAATTTGGTAAGGTTTATATGTCAACTGTCGGCTGTGGTATCGTTTACGGTGAACTTTCAAACGGTCAGGGTGGTGATAATCCGCCTAAAAACGTATGGGGCGACGCTGACGAAGACGGAGAAGTAAACATCAATGACGCAGTTTTTATTATGCAGTCAATAGCAAATCCCGACAAGTATAAGCTTACAGAACAGGGTAAACTCAATGCGGACGTTGTTGACAACGGAAACGGTGTTACCAATTCCGACGCTCTCGCTATCCAGTACGTAGAATCAAAGACAATTACTCCCGAAAGTTTCCCCATGACATCAAAAGAACTTGAAACTTTAAACGCTGACTGATATATTATGAATAATCCCCTTGTAACAAGGGGGATTGTTTCTTAAAATAAAAATTTTCTTAAATGAGGTGAAAAGAATGGGTAAAATAAAAATGGGCGGTAACGCAATAATGGAGTTTGACCCCGATTACTATGAATTTCATATTAAAGTATCGGTAATCAGTGGTACTTCAGGAAACGCCGTGTCAAAAGGTCGTACACGGACAGAAGAAATTCTCCGTCAATTACATGATAAACTTGGAATCAATATCAGTGATGTCATTCTGAAAGATGAAAAAACCAACGCTTTATTCAACAGAAAAGACGGATACAGATTTGAAAAGGAATTTTATTTCCGTTATAATGCAAGTAACCGTATAACAGAAGATATAGTATCACTGCTTGAAACAATGTCCGATGTTGAATATGATGTAAAATTCATGCTGAAAGACGAATCGGAAAAAGAACAGCAGGTATTGTCTATGGCTGTAAACAATGCAAAGGAAAAGGCAGAAAAAATTGCTTCTTCACTGGGC
>JAGAQS010000333.1 GCA_017622635.1 Ruminococcus sp.
ATACGGGTGCGGACAATCAGCTTTTCAAAATCGTACAGGACGGTGCTTTCTACGGAATTGTATCGAAAGTTTCAGGCGATACGGCAGGTCTTGATGTTTACGGCTGGTCTGAACAGAACGGCGGTATAATTAATCAGTGGAACTACTGGGGCGGTGCGTGTCTGATGTGGAAACTTACGCCTGTTCGTCCCGAAATTGCGGACGGAAAATATACAATCAAAAATCTTAACAGCGGTCTTTTCATTTCTTCCGACAATGACAACGTTATTCAGGGAAATACGGAAAACTGGACTATTTCCGCACAGAATGACGGTACATACACTATACAGGCACAGAACGGCAAAGCTCTTACTGTTGAGAACGGTTCGGACAGTGACGGTGCGGATATTTCACTTGAAAATCTTTCGGGTGACAGTTCACAGAAATTCAATCTCTATGTAAATGACGACGGCACGTATACAATTTTAAGTGCAGTTTCGGACAGTAAATCATGTGCGGACGTTTACGGAATAAGCCTTGAAAACGGTGCTAATATATGCCAGTGGAACTACTGGGGCGGTGACGGTCAGAAGTTTATTATTGAACCTGCATCGTTGGAAACCGTTATCGGTGATGTGAATGCGGATGGAAAATTTTCCGTTGCCGACGTTGTTATGTTGCAGAAGTGGATTATTAACGCAGGTGATATAACCGACCTTGGAGCAGGTGACCTTAATAAAGACGACAGAGTGGATTCTTTTGATTTGGTTCTTATGAAACAGGAAATTGTAAAACAGAAATAATAACAAAAACAGTCATGTGAAAACATGGCTGTTTTTATTGTGTTAATAATTTTTCGTAACAAAAAAACACCGTTCGGACTTAAAATCCAAACGGTGTTGTCTTTTTATATGGCAGGGGCAGAAGGACTTGAACCCTCGGCACGTGGTTTTGGAGACCACTGCTCTACCAACTGAGCTATACCCCTATTTAATATCTGTTGTGTGCCTCACAACGTATATTATTATAGCACGTGATATGTGATTTGTCAAGGATTTTCTGAAAATTTTATTATTTAATTATATGTTTGTGAAAAATGACGGTAATAAGCTCTTATTTACGGTAAAATTTGTATTTAAATGTCATTGACATTATTGATTATAGTGTGTATAATGTGTATATAGTATATATACAATTTTGAGGTAAAAACATGAACATAATTATTTCAAATTCAAGCGGTGAACCGATATATGAGCAGATTTCATCACAGATAAAAGCACAGATAATTAATGGCACTCTCAAAGAGGGCGACGCTCTGCCGTCTATGAGGTCATTGGCTCTTGCTTTGCACATAAGCGTGATAACTACAAAACGTGCATATGAGGAGTTGGAACGTGACGGCTTTATAGAATCCTATACGGGTAAGGGCAGTTTTGTTAAAAGACAGAATACCGATATTCTGCGTGAGGAGTATCTGAGACAGACGGAAGAACTGCTGTCACAAGCCTGTGAAAAGGCTAAGCAGTGCGGAGTTTCACTTGAGGAACTTAAAGAAATTCTTGATATAATTTACGGAGGTAATTAAATATGACTGATTACGAAAACGCCATTGAAATAAACGGTCTTACAAAACAGTATGACGGTTTTAAACTTGACAACGTAAGTTTCAGTGTACCAAAAGGCAGTATAATGGGCTTTATCGGTCAGAACGGTGCAGGCAAGACAACCACAATCAAAGCTATTCTGAACATCATTTCTAAGGACAGCGGAAATATAAAAATTTTCGGTATGGACAATATTGAAAACGAACTTGAAATAAAGGAGAATATCGCTGTTGTTTTCGACGAACTTCCCATACACGACAACCTGAACATAAAAAATATAAACATCATCATGAGGGACATTTTCGGATTGTGGGACGAAAAAGTTTTCTATAATTATATAGAACGTTTCGGACTGCCCGTAAAAAAGAAAATAGGTCAGTTTTCAAAGGGCATGAAAATGAAGCTCCAGATAGCAATTGCACTGTCACACAATGCAAAACTTCTTGTTATGGACGAGGCAACAACAGGTCTTGACCCCGTTGTGAGAAACGAGATTCTTGACATATTTCTTGAATATCTTCAGGACGAAAACAACAGTATTTTAATGTCATCACATATAACGTCCGACCTTGAAAAAATCGCTGACAGTGTGACGTTTATTGAC
>JAGAQS010000334.1 GCA_017622635.1 Ruminococcus sp.
ATAATAGGGATTCGGCAGACATCTTACGTCAAATACAAGGTCTGATTCAGTAGACACACCATACTTGAAACCGAACGACATAACTTTTATTGTAAGTGAATCGGAACTGCGGTTAAGAAACAGTTCCTTTACCTGCTCTTTAAGCTGTCCCGACGAGAGTTCCGACGTTTCAATATAATAATCAGCGATTTCCCTTAACTGCGACAACTGCATACGTTCGTATTGTATGGCACTGTGAAGATTTCCGTTGAATTTTTCGTCAAGAGGGTGACGGCGGCGTGTTTCCTTGTAACGTTTTATAAGTACTTCGTCGCTTGCCTCAATAAAAATAACTTTCACATCAAGTTTTTCATCGTTTTTGAGGGACTGCCATGAATGGAAAATTTCCGCAAACATATCACCCGTTCTTATATCCACGGCAACGGCAACTTTATTTATTCCGCTGTCTGTCTTACGGCATATATCAACAAAGCGTGAAATAAGTTTCGGAGGAATATTGTCAATGCAATAATAACCTATGTCCTCCATAACGTCCATAACACAGGACTTGCCAGAGCCTGACATTCCTGTAATAATTAACAACTGCATAAAAAACCTCCCCTGATTATAGGAATTTCATATCGGAAAATAATTTACTTCAGTATTACCGGTTCAAGTTCAAGAAGAACACCCGTTTTTTCCTTTACGGTTTTCTGAACAATACCGCAAAGTTCAAATACGTCCGCACACGTTGCATATCCCTTGTTTATGACAAAACCGCTGTGTTTTTTACTTACCTCAGCACCACCGCACGAAAGACCTTTCAGACCGCACTGCTCAATCAGAAGTGAAGCATAACTGTCTTTGGGTCTCTTGAAAGTACTGCCCGCACTGGGATATTCAAGAGGCTGTTTTGAACTTCTTTTTGACATACAGTTATTCATTGCCTCTTTTATACTGTCGGAATTTCCTGCCGAAAGTTCCATTGTAACGGACGTAATCACAAGCGGAGTACCCGAAAAAACGCTGTGCCTGTATGAAAAGTCCATATTTTCACGGCTTACAAAACGCTTTTCACAGTTTTCGTCTATATATTCGGCTGAAACAACAATGTCAGCCATTTCACTGTTGTATGCTCCAGCATTCATATAAACAGCACCGCCGACCGTTCCGGGAATACCGAAAAGGTTCTCCATGCCCGTAAGTGATGACTGCTGTGCATGGACACACGCAGAGGCAAGCAAAGCACCTGCATCACATTTTATTGTATTTCCGTTTACTTCGATTCCTGCAAAGTCACCGCCGAAAAGCAAAACCACACCGTCAAAACCCTCGTCGGAAACAATAACATTGCTTCCCCTGCCGAGAATAAAATATTTTATATCGTTCTCACGCAAATAACGCAGTATTTCAACTGCCGAATCCGCAGAATTTATACTTATCAACGCACGGCAGACCCCGCCGAAACGGAAAGTCACATATTCACTCAGAGAACACTCCGCAGTTATACGACAGCCAAGTTTGTTGCAAATATCAGTAAGTTCATTTATATTTACCATATGTCTCCCCCTGAAACTTAATTAATTAAAATGTTTCGTAATCACGCACAACTTCTTTTGCATCTGATTCCATGCCGAGCTTATGAAGAAGTTCAGTAGCCGCATTGTAGCCCATTTTCTTCTGCCTGTTGTTCATTGCGGCAACTTCAAGGATAACCGCAAGATTACGCCCCGGCTTTACAGGTATAGTGAGTGACGGTATTTTGACACCGAGAAGTGAAACATATTCAGTATCAACGCCCATTCTGTCATAAAGCTTTTCGGGGTTCCACTGTTCAAGCTCTACAACAAGGTCAAGTTTTTCGGTCATCTTTACCGCACCTATACCAAACAGACGACGTGCGTTTATAATACCGATACCCCTGAGTTCAAGGAAATGACGTATATTATCGGGTGAACTTCCGACAAGGCTTATATTTGAAACTTTTCTTATTTCAACAGCGTCGTCGGCAACAAGTCTGTGACCACGCTTTACAAGTTCAATGGCAGTTTCACTCTTTCCGACACCGCTTTCACCTGTAATAAATACACCTTCGCCGTATATTTCAATGAGTACACCGTGACGTGTTATTCTCGGTGCAAGATTGAGGTTAAGGAAAGCGATAAGTCCCGACATGAAATTTGAAGTACTTTCCTTGCTCCTCAGAAGCGGTACTTCATATTCTTTTGCGAGTTCGAGC